>JBIIYK010000036.1:0-4425 GCA_044346845.1 Minisyncoccia bacterium
CAGTGATATTAAAACCATTGACCGTATTCAGATTTTAACAGATTTTCGTAAGGGTAAATTTGATTGTATCGTGGGTGTTAACTTGTTGAGAGAGGGTTTGGATTTACCAGAAGTGGAATTTATTGGTATTTTAGACGCTGATAAAGAAGGATTCTTACGTTCAGAAACTTCCCTGATTCAAACCATCGGCCGAGCCGCTAGAAACGTAAAAGGCCACGTGATACTTTATGCTGACCACATTACTGGTTCTATGGAGCGGGCAATCAGTGAGACTAATCGCCGTCGAGCTAAGCAGGTATCTTTTAATACACAACACGGTATTACCCCTCAGACGATTATTAAGCAGGTCCATGACATTATGGAGGAGATGAAAACTGATCATAGTAAAGCGGTGAGTGAGTTAATGCGTCTTGATAAAGATATGATTGAAAAGAACCCTCTTCGCTTAATTCATCAGAAGGAAAAGCAAATGAACGCGGCGGTAAAAATATTAGATTTTGAGACCGCTGCCATTCTTCGTGATGAAATTGCAGAACTCACCAAAGTAGCCGGCAAGCGTTTATCTGACGCTGAGGCCAAGGAAAGTAAAATGAAAGAAAAGGCCATAAAGGAGAAAGAGATAAAAAACAAAACAACCGTGGTGTGGAAGAAATTGTCTAGATAGTAATTAATCTTTTAATTTGATAAAATTCGCCCTATGATGAAACTGGGTTGGAAAAGGGGTGGGATGAGATATGATCAGCGTGAAAAGGATATTGATCCGGATGAGATTTTTATTGATTCTAGTAATTTACCTAATTTTGACGTTCATCAGTTTGAGGGACGTCTAGAAAAGCCTATTTCTAGGCGAAGTATTTTTATTTTAAGCGGAATATTTGCCTTGATTGTGCTTATTTTTGTTTTTAGAATTGGGAGTCTGCAAATTAAAAATGGAGATTTTTATTTTACCAAAAGTGAAAATAATCGCTTACGTAGCTCATTGGTTTTTGCTCAGAGAGGCGTTATTTATGACCGTGCTTCTACTACCTTGGCTTGGAACGTTGAAAACCCAAAGGATAACGCTTTTGGTTTAAGAAAGTATATTCCTTTGGATGGTTTTTCTCATTTGCTTGGTTATTTGAAATATCCTTCAAAAGATAAATATGGTTTTTATTTTAGCGAAGTTTTTGACGGTAAGACTGGGGTGGAAAAAAATTATAATACTGTTCTTTCTGGAGAAAATGGCAGTAGAATAACAGAAGTGGATGCTATGAATAAAATACAATCAGAAAATATTATCCGTAGTCCAAAAGACGGTGAGGACATTCATCTTTCTATTGATGCGGGTGTCCAAGCTAAGATGTATGAGGGGATAAAAACTTTGGCGCAAAGTGTGGGATTTTCTGGTGGTGCGGGCGTTATAATGGATGTAAATACCGGCAACATTTTAGCTCTAACCAGTTATCCAGAATATAACTCTCAGATCCTAACGGATGGTCAGGATAAGACGGCAATAAATAAATATTTTAATGATAAAAATACTCCTTCCTTAAATAGGGTAATTAATGGTTTGTATGCGCCGGGATCCACAGTAAAACCCTATATGGCTTATGCTGCTCTAAGTGAAAAAGTGATAGATCCTTACACGAATATTTTGAGTTCTGGTTCTATTTCTATTCCGAATCCCTATGACGCTAGTAAACCAACTATTTTTAAAGATTGGAAGATTCACGGCTATGTGGATATGAAAAAGGCTTTAGCTGTATCTTCAGATGTTTATTTTTATGAAATAGGAGGTGGTTTTCAAGATCAGAAAGGGTTGGGAATTATTAACATTGATAAATATATGAAAATATTTGGCTTTGGTAAATCGCCAGCTTCTCCTTTTTTTCTCGGGGAAGATGGGGTAATACCAACTCCAGAGTGGAAAGCAGAAAATTTTAATGGAGAAGATTGGCGAGTAGGAAATACTTATCATACTTCTATTGGTCAATATGGTTTTCAAGTCAGCCCAATTCAAATGGTCAGAGCCGTTGGTGCGTTAGCTAACAGTGGAATCCTTTTGGAACCTAAAATATTATTATCAGAAAATAGTAAGGCTGACGGTACGGCTGTTAATTTAAATTTGGATCAGTCATATTTAAAAATAATTAAAGATGGTATGCATGATAGCGTGATAAAAGATTATGGGGTGGCTAGAGGTCTTTATAGTTCTGATTATAGTATAGCGGGCAAAACTGGTACGGCTGAACTCGGGGTTTACAAACAATTCGTAAATTCCTGGATTACTGGTTTCTTCCCTTATGAAAATCCTAAATATGCTTTTGTGATTATTATGGAAAAAGGCCCTGTGGAAAATTTGACTGGAGCTACATCTGTCATGCGTCAGGTCATGGATTATATCGCTTTGAATAAACCAGAGTATTTGAAATAACTTTGCTTTTCAAGCTTGAAAATGCTATTATGCTGAGTAATATCGCTTTAATAATCATCTCGATTTAAATTCGAGACAAGTAAAAAATATGAAAGAAGAAAGAGAATATTTAACCAAGGAAAAGTTTGATGAACTCAATAGTGAGCTTAAAGAGCTAAAGACTATAAAGAGAAAAGAAGTCGCTGAAAACCTTGATTATGCTCGTGGACTTGGTGATCTTTCTGAAAACGCTGAATATCATGAAGCTAGAGAGACTCAGGCAAATATTGAGGATAGGATTGCTAAGCTAGAGTCAATGCTAAAGAATGCTACTATTATGTCTGGTGAAGCTGCTCATGGTGAACATGTACGCATTGGTTCTGTAGTGGTGATAGAAAAAACTGGTGATAAAACCTCAAAGAAAATTAAAGTTGTTGGTTCAGAAGAGATGGATATGTTGCAGGGTAAAATTTCTAACCGCAGCCCATTGGGATCGGCTATTCTTGGTAAAAAATCTGGAGAATCTTTTACTTTTAATTCTCCAGCGGGTACAATGACTTATAAAATAGTTAGTATTGAATAATTTACACATGGCTCCATTCTCTGAAATAAGAAATACGAGGATTGAAAAACTTAAAATGCTCAAGGAAAAAGGCATTAATCCTTTTCCTGCTAGAACTAATAGGCAGTATTCGTTAAAGGAGGTTGTTGATAATTTTGAAGAGTTCTCTAAAAAAGAGTCTTTGACTTTGGCTGGCCGGGTAATGGCCGTGAGAGGTCAGGGAGCTTTAGTTTTCTTTAATTTGAATGACGGTACTTCTCTCTTTCAAGGTCTTTTCAAAAAAGATGAGATGGACGCCGAAGTTTTTGATTTATTTACTAACACTGTGGATGTTGGGGATTTTGTGGAAATTACTGGTAAATTATTTATAACAAAAAAAGGTCAGCAAACTTTACAGGTTTCTGTCTGGAAAATGTTAGCCAAAAGTTTGAGACCATTACCGGATAAGTGGGATGGTTTGCAAGATGAAGAAGAGAGACTTCGCCGCCGTTATTTGGATGTGATGTTTAATCCAGAGGTAAAGGAGATGATAGAAAAAAAGTCCAAATTTTGGTCTGCCACTAGAGAGTTTTTAATCCAAAAGGGTTTTATGGAAGTGGAAACTCCAATCCTAGAAAATACTACTGGTGGTGCAGAGGCTAAACCTTTTAGTACTCATCACAATGCTTTGGATATGGATGTATATTTGCGTATTTCGCCAGAGTTATGGCTAAAGAGGCTGATGGTGGCAGGCTTTCCTAAGGTGTTTGAAATAGGTAGAATTTTTAGAAATGAAGGTATGGATGCTGAACATTTGCAAGATTATACTCAGATGGAATGTTATCAGTCTTATTCTGACTATACAGAAGGAATGAAATTTATAGAGGAAATGTATAAATTCATTGCTCTGAAAACTTTTAATACTTTAAAATTTAAAATCAGAAATTTTGAAATAGATTTAGGCGCCAAGTGGGAAGTTTATGATTTTGCGGAAACCATTAAAAAGATAACTGGTGTAGATATTGCTACTGCAGATTTAGAAGAAGTAGAGATGAAATTGAAAACCCTGAAAGTGGTGTATGAGAGAGGGGAAGTCTTTAATCTTACCCGAGCTATTGATAACCTCTGGAAATATTGTCGCAAGCAGATTTCTGGTCCGGGTTTCCTTATTGGTGTACCAGTTATGATGGAGCCACTCGCCAAAAGACTAGAGAGTAATCCTGATAAGGTAGAACGTTTTCAGGTGATTTTAGCTGGTTCAGAGATGGGTAAGGGTTTTTCTGAATTAAATGATTCTTTGGATCAAGCTGACAGATTTGCTGAACAAGCTAAACTCCGGGCCGCCGGTGATGATGAGGCTCAGATGACTGACAATGAATTTGTAGAAGCTTTGGAATACGGCATGCCACCAACTTTTGGTTTTGGTTTTGCAGAAAGATTATTTAGCTTCCTTATGGATAAACCTATTCGTGAATGCCAAATCTTTCCACTT
>JBIIYK010000037.1:0-4411 GCA_044346845.1 Minisyncoccia bacterium
TCTTTAATCTTACCCGAGCTATTGATAATCTCTGGAAATATTGTCGCAAGCAGATTTCTGGTCCGGGTTTTCTTATTGGTGTACCAGTTATGATGGAGCCACTCGCCAAAAGACTGGAGAGTAATCCTGATAAAGTAGAACGTTTTCAGGTGATTTTAGCTGGTTCAGAAATGGGTAAGGGTTTTTCTGAATTAAATGATTCTCTAGATCAAGCTGACAGATTTGCTGAACAAGCCAAACTCCGGGCCGCTGGTGATGATGAAGCTCAGATGACTGACAATGAATTTGTGGAGGCACTAGAATACGGCATGCCACCAACTTTTGGTTTTGGTTTTGCAGAAAGATTATTTAGCTTCCTTATGGATAAACCTATTCGTGAATGCCAAATCTTTCCACTTTTAAAGCAAAAGAAATAAAACGTTTTTAGTTTTGTATCTATTTTTAAGCAAAATATTTTATAAAAAGTGGATAACTCAAATTTCCTCTTAAGGTAATTTTCATTTTTCTAAAATAGCTTTATTTTAAGCCGTATAATGACGGTTATTTTTTGTTTCCTTTTAATGAAAAGTGGGGATTTTATTTGTATTGTGGGATGAAGTGTTATAAAATAGTAACTAAGTGGGATGAAGTGGTATAAAATAAAAACATGTTAATCGGAGAATACATTCACATAATAGATGATAAAAAGAGACTTTCTCTTCCGGTAAAATTTCGTAAAGAAATGGGCAAGAAAATTGTCATTACTTCCGGTCTAGATAATTGTCTTTTCGTTTTTACCATGAAGCAGTGGGAAAATATTTCCACCAAGCTTTCTGAAGCCAATATGCTAAAAGCTGATAACAGAAGTCTTAACCGCTATATGTTTGGAAGCGCTACTGAGGTGGAGGTGGATGCACTTGGACGTATGCTTGTTCCTGATTTTCTAGTGACTAGAGCAAATTTGAAAGGCAAGGTGGCTATTATTGGTGTTCAGGATAGAGCAGAAATCTGGAATGAAGAAGCTTGGAATGCTTATAAGGGAGTAGTAGAAAAGGAGGCAGATCAATTGGCAGAAAAGCTAGGTAATGCCGGCATGCTTTAAGATTATGGTACACGAAACAGTTCTTTTAAAAGAAACAGTTGATGGGCTCAATCTAAAAAAAGGAGATGTTGTCTTTGACGGCACCTTGGGTGGCGGTGGGCACTGCGCTTATGTGGCAGAAAAATTTGGTAAGGAAGTTAGAATCGTGGCAGTTGATAGAGACAGCGAGGCTCTCAAAAGAGCTGATGAGAGGTTAAAGACATTACAGGCTAGTTATTCTTTGAAGCTCTCTGATTACCGAAAAATAGACGAAGTTTTAGATGGTCTCGGTGTTAGAGAGGTTCAAGGAATAATTTTGGATCTTGGTTTAAGTTCAAATCAATTAGATGAGTCAGGGCGGGGGTTTTCTTTCAAAAATAATGAACCTCTGTTTATGACTTTTACCACACCGTCTGAAAATCCATTAGTGACAGCCATGAGTATTGTAAATGGTTGGGGGGAAGCAACACTCGCAGATATTATTTATGGTTATGCGGATGAGAGATATGCCAAAAGAATTGCCAAGAAGATTGTTGAGGAACGAAGGGTGAAGGAAATAAAAACCACAAATGAATTAGTAGAAATTGTGAGACAAGCTGTTCCGGCAGCATACAAAAAAGGAAAGATTCATTTTGCCACCAAGACTTTTCAAGCAATAAGGATGGCGGTAAATGATGAACTAGGGGCTTTACAGGAAGGTTTACAGAAAGGGTTTGAACGGTTAAGTAAGGGCGGGAGAATGTCCATTATTTCATTTCATAGCGGGGAAGATCGAATTGTGAAGAATTTTTTTCGGGATATGAGCAAGGATAAAAAAGGAATACTAATAAATAAAAAAATAATCACCGCCACTGAAGAAGAGTTAAGAAAAAATCCCAGATCAAGAAGTGCAAAATTAAGAATTATAGAAAAAAAATAGTAAAATGTTTAGTCAAAAAAACAAAAAAATAAATAACTGTGAACCACTAAAGATTTGGTTCTGGTCCTTTGTAACTGTTATTATTATTTGTGTTTTTTCCTATGGTTTCTTACTTCGTGGATCAATTGTAAATATTGTGGAGAGGCAAAATAAGGAAAATTTAATCTCCAGTCTGTCCTCCAAGGTTTCTGATTTAGAAGCGGAATATCTTAAATCTAAAAATAATATTACTGAGGATTTAGCTTTAAGTATGGGTTTTGTTTCTAATGAAGGTCAAAAGTTTGTAGTCAGAAGTGTTGCTACTCCTGGCTTATCTTTGGTGACACCTAGCCGTTAATTAACATATGAATTCCAATGGAGAAAAGAACAGAATAAGGCTCATTTTTTTTTGTTTTTTACTTCTAGCTTTGGTTTTAGTTGTTAGGCTTTACTATATCCAGATTATTCATGGTCAGGAATATGTTGATAGAGCTGATAGACAATATGTGTCATTTAACAACAATATCTTTGATCGTGGTAATATCTTTTTCCAAAACAAAGACGGATCTACCATCGGGGCCACCTCACTTGGTACGGGTTATATTATTGCTATAAATCCTCAAAAAATTGTTGATATTGAAGACGTCTATAAAAACATCTCTGCTCTAATTCCGCTTGATGCAGACTCTTTTTATTTTAGAGCTAATCAAAAAAATAGTGTTTATCAAAAAATAGCGGATCACTTACCTGAAGAGAAGATGAAAAAAATAGAAGCTCTGAATATTCCTGGTTTACAAATTCAAAAAGAACGTTGGGCTAATTTTCCCGGTGATAGTACCGCTGCTCAGGCGCTTGGTTTTATTGGTTATGATGGTGACAAATTGGTTGGTAGGTATGGTCTAGAAAAATATTATGAAGATGTTTTGTCTCGAGACAACAATAAGGCTTATGTTAATTTTTTTGCTGAAATATTTTCTAATATCAAAGATACAGTTAGTGATAATTCTAAACGAGAAGGTGACATTATTACTTCTGTTGAACCAACAGTCCAAAATTTTTTGGAGAAAGAATTAAATGATATTCAGGCAAAATACAGCTCAAAATTAACTGGCGGGATTATTATAGATCCTTCTACTGGGGAAATATACGCTATGGCTGTAAACCCCACTTATAATTTGAACAAATTTAGTGAAGAAAAAGATATAAGTATTTTTAATAATCCATTAGTTGAGGGTTTATATGAAATGGGTTCCATTATAAAACCCCTAACAATGGCCGCCGGCATAGATTCTGGGGTGGTTACTGCCGAGACAAAATATAATGATACCGGTTCTTTAACACTTGATACCTATACCATCTATAATTATGATAAAAAAGCCAAGGGAACAGTTGATATGCAAGAGGTTTTAAATCAATCTTTAAACTTAGGGGTCTCCTTCGTCGTCAAACAGATGGGGAAGAATAAATTTGCCGATTATATGCGTAACTATGGTTTAAGTGAAGAAACGGGTATTGACTTGCCAGGTGAAAATCACGGCCGTCTAGAAAATCTTAATAGTCCCAGAGATATTGAGTATGCTACCGCTTCATTTGGCCAGGGAATTTCTTTAACTCCCATTGCCACAGTACGAGCCTTATCCTCACTCGCTAATGGTGGCAAGTTGGTTGTTCCACATGTTGTTAAAAGGATAAATTATACTTCTGGATTGTTCAATAACATTTCTTATGTAAATGAGGCTCGTCAGGTCCTTAAAAAAGAAACCTCAGAAGAGATATCCAGAATGTTAACAGTGGTGGTAGATAAAGCGTTGGCCAACGGTAAGGTTAGTTTGCCAAATTATAGTGTGGCAGCTAAAACAGGAACCGGACAGATTGCCAAACCAGGTGGCGGGTACTATGATGATAAGTGGTTGCACTCCTTCTTTGGTTATTTTCCAAGTTATAAACCACGCTTTCTTATTTTTCTTTATACCATTGAGCCTCAGGGAGTTCCTTTTGCTTCACAAACACTCACCACACCATTTATGGATACTGTAAAGTTTTTAATCAATTATTATAATATTCCTGGAGACCGATAAGTGTTATTTTAGAAAAATAAACAAAAATATAAAATATAAAATATGAAAGATATATTTAAAAAAATAATTTCCAAAACTTTAGAACTTGAAGCAAGGGCGATTTTAAAAAAATATCAACCCAAGGTGATAGCGGTGACTGGTAGTGTGGGTAAAACTTCTACTAAAGATGCTATTTATTCTGTTATTTCAAATTCTTTTTATACCAGAAAAAGTGAAAAAAGTTTTAATAGTGATATAGGTGTTCCTTTGACTATTTTAGGCTGTGCTAATGCCTGGAGTAACCCTCTTAAATGGCTACAAAACTTTTGGCATGGTTTGTCTTATATTATCTTTAGAAAATCCTACCCTGAATGGTTGGTTTTAGAAGTTGGTGCA
>JBIIYK010000013.1:0-14476 GCA_044346845.1 Minisyncoccia bacterium
TGTATCGTTTTTTAATTTAGTCTTAAACCAATTATCAACCACTTCATCACTCCAACGATCAGTCTTGGACCAATTTTCTTTTTCTTGTAAAGAAGTTAAAAAAATCTCTTGTCCACCTAGAGCATTCATTTCTTCCCTAATAATATTATTGATATTATTTAGGACTCTAAGACCTAAAGGTAAATAGGAGTAAACTCCGGCCATTTCCTTATGGATAAAACCGGCTTTTATTAATAATTGAGCATTCTTTGACACCTCGTCCTTTGGGGCGTCCTTTCTAGTTTTGGTAAAAAGTTTTGATTGATACATAGGGCAATGATAGCGTATTTTTTAAAAAACCGCCAGCTAAAAGAATTTCATAATATCCCTATATGTAATCACTATCATTAAGGCAATTAAGATAAAAAAACCGAGTGTATTTAGGGTGTTGGCAATTTGGGGTTTAATAGGGCGTCTAATAATAACTTCAATTATAGAAAACAAAACCCGTCCACCGTCTAAAGCGGGAAAAGGAATAAGATTTATAACAGCTAAATTAAGTGAGATGAAGGCCACAAAACCTAAAAAATAGGCCAGACCAAAATGCGCCGCATCACCCACCAGACCCACAATTCCTACTGGTCCAGAAACCTGAGAAAAATCCCCCTGACCTCTGACCGCATTAAAAAGGAAAATTCCAAGACCAACCGCCACCTGCTTGAAAGTAGTTATGGTTAATTTACCACCCTCCCATAATGCCAAAAACGGATTCAGTTTTACTACACCAACATTTTCCATGTAGACACCAATTACTTTTTTATTTTCACTTGAATTTAATTCAGGTAAAATAGAAATTTCTTTTATTTCATTGTTTCTCTTATAAGAAATGAGAATTGGTTTGTCAGCACTTCCATCTACGGCCTGGCGAACCAAAACAGAACTAAGCTCTTGACCACTAGCTGAGCCATAGATCTGTCCCGCTGAAGTGGTTATCATTAACAACGTGTCACCCTGCATAAGACCAGCTTTTTGAGCGGGAGAACTAGAGGCTACAGCCGTAATCACCACATGACTATCTTTGACATATTTAGAATAACCGGAAGCATTATCACCCAAAGGGATCAAAGAACCAAACATAAAAGAAATAGAGATTAAAATCCAAGCAAAAACAATATTCATGCCGATACCAGCTAATAAAACACAGACTTGCTTCCATCTTTTGGCATTCACAAAGCTCCTAGCGCTATCAACGCCAGTCATAGACTCATCATCTGGATTTTCTCCAAAGATTTTTACATAACCACCAAAAGGAATGAGATTTAAAACGTATTTGGTCTCACCCTTCACCCAACTAAATATTTTTGGTGGAAAACCAATGGCAAATTCATCCACGCGTATACCGCTCTTTTTTGCCACCATAAAATGCCCTAGTTCGTGAACAAAAATCAAAACCGCTAAAACAACTAGGAATAAAATTATGGTCATTATTTGGGTGATTAATTTATAGAAGAAATATTTGATT
This sequence comes from Minisyncoccia bacterium, assembly GCA_044346845.1. Taxonomy (GTDB): domain Bacteria; phylum Patescibacteriota; class Minisyncoccia; order Phycocordibacterales; family GWA1-40-21; genus CAIJXO01. The sequence goes on from JBIIYK010000013.1 coordinate 1,502, forward strand.
TTAAAATGTCTGGCCTATCCGGTAATCTCTTTTTCTTTTTTAATAAGAATAGACTCCAAAGCGAAGTTACCCGCCTCTACTAATTTCTGCATCTCAGCCTTAAAACGAAATTTTTCATCTTCACCCATACCCCCTTCTTTTTCCTTGGCTTCAATATCCTTAACTACTTCATCTCGTGTTCCACGTAAGGTGATTTTAGCTTGTTCTAATTTTTCCTTGGCAAGCTTCATCAAGATTTCTCTCCTTTCACTAGTTAGCTCAGGAAAAGAAACCCGAACTCCTTTTTCATCAGTTTTCAATGAGACGCCAAGATTAGCCACTGTAATAGCTTTTTCAATAGCTTTTACTTGAGATACGTCCCAAGGTGAGACCATAAGAGATCGGGCGTCAGAAATAGTCACGGAAGCCACCTGATTTAAAGGCATGTGAGAACCGTAACTTTCTACAGTAATACCATCTAAAAGCTGGGGTGAAGCCATACCAGTTCTAATTCCAGAATATTCTTTCTTCATCCAATCCTCTGTTTCCTTAATCTTATTTTTTAATTTTATAAAATCGTATTGCATAAATTTAAATATTAATAACTAATAAACCCTTTTTTTCTTATTATAGCATAAGAAAAATTTATAACAAAAGAGCCCCGACATAGAGTACAAGACTCTTTTGTCTGGGCTTGAAAACGTTCGTATTTAGTGGCAGGTGTTGATGTAACCAGCCACCGGCAAAATATCGAATTCGATACGTCTGTCCTTCGGATGAAGGCGTCGACACACTTCTATGACCGCCGACCACTGGTCCGGATTAAGATCAGCCGTTGGGTTTACCGCCAGAGCCAACATATTCAAGACCTGATGCGTTTCAGTAGAATGTTCTTCTTTTTTTTCAGCCAGAAAAAACGCTTTAGCTATCATCTCTAACTCCCCCGGTAGAATCTCCATACCGAATCATGTTTTTAGAACCTTCTTTTATTGACTATAAACTACTTTGCCATAAAAGTCAACTGTTATAGCACCAAAGCCAAATGTTCCAAGATAACCTTGATGGAGGGAGCTTCATCCCCAGCGTAGCTAATGGCTTTTTCAATATCCTCAACCGCCAACAGACTACCGTTCCTGCCATTATGAGTATTTTTTATTTTTAAATTGGCTTTAATGACTTTCTCAAGATTTTTAAGAAAAGTAATAGCGTCCGACTTGGTCATCTTTTCTTCTTTTATATTTTTAGAGATCTTAGCAATTGTTTCCATTCTAGCACCAGTTTTTGCTTTCAAAAATTCCTCAGCCTGAAACAAAGGATCATTTTTATTGCCCTGTATTTCTTTACCAAAAATTATTCTAGACTTTAAAGTTGGTAGAAGTCCGGCCGAGCTTGGTAGAATTAGAAAAAAAACAGTATCTGCTCTTGGCTCCTCAAAAATCTTTAAAAGTGAATTCTGAGCCCCTCTAGTCATAAAATTTGCAGAAATTATAAATATCTTTCGTCCATATTTTACTGGCCTATTTAAATGAGCCTCTTTCATCACCCTGCTATCTTCTATTTTAAAAACATTAAAATCCCCTTGCCAGAAATCTGGATTGGCAATCAGCGGAAATTTTAAATCTTTAATTAGAAAAGCTGAAAGCTCCTCCCTTACTTTCTTTTGTTCACCTAAAAGACCATAAGCATGGTGTAAATTCCCAGTCTTTCTGTAGGTATCTATTATCTGTTTCATAACTGCATTATAGCACACAACCACCCCTTCTTATCTTTTGGCTATGATAGATTTTTTATAGACATCAAGATGTTCCAAGGCAATACCAGTACCCTTGGCCACACAATACATAGGATCCTTAGCTACCACTGCCTTTACACCAGTTCGTCGGAAGACAAGCTCGGCTAGATTTCGAAGTTGTGAAGAACCACCGGTCATAATAATACCCTGGTCAATAATATCGGCAGCTAGCTCAGGCGGAGTTTCCTGTAAAACATCTTTGATGGCTTTGATCATATCACGGAGTTCCTTACTGATTGCTTTTACTATCTCATTTGTTTTAATCTCGGCAGTTCTAGGCAAGCCAGATAAAAAGTCACGGCCTTTTATGGTCATGGTCAATTCTTCTTCCATGGGCACCGCCGAGCCAACATTTATTTTTATTTCTTCAGCTGTTTTATCACCAATAGCTAGATTGAAAGTTTTTTTAATATAATCAGCTATTGCATAATCAATTTTATTTCCAGCACATTTTACAGAAGTGGAAGAAACAATTCCACCCAAAGAAATCACCGCCACGTCTGTAGTTCCCCCGCCAATATCCACCACCATATGACCCATTGGTTCCTGGATAGGAATACCGGCACCAATAGCGGCTAAAATAGGTTCTTTTACCACGTAGGCATTTTTTGCTCCGGCTTTCATGGCTGCTTCTATCACCGCTCGGCGTTCAGTAGAAGTTACACCAGCTGGCACACTAATCATCACCTCCGGTTTAAAAAGGTTCCATTTACCCAGGGCCTTATCAATAAAATAACGGAGCATAGCTTCTGTCACACGATAATCAGCAATCACGCCGTCCTTCATTGGACGATAAGCAATAATGCTATCAGGGGTTTTACCAAGCATCTTTTTTGCCTCCACTCCCACTGCTAAGATTTTATTATCTTGCTCTGACACGGCTACCACAGAAGGCTCAAAAAGGACCACACCTTTTCCTGGTAAAAACACCAAAGTATTGGCTGTGCCCAGGTCTATACCGATTTTCTTGGTAAAAAAGCTCATTTGTTACTTTATCTTATTCTATTCCACTGATTTTGCAATATATTGACATTTCTAGACGTCTATGTCCGCATCTCCAGGGCAATCAGTAAACCAGCAATAATAAGCAATAAAAAAGATTGCCTATATCCACCTTTGCATCAAGTATATCATATATGCTATACTACCCCCATATTCATTTTAATCATAAAATTATGTCAGACACATTATCAAATATTGGAAAACTTATAAAAGATCTGCGAGAAAAAAGAAATATTACCCAGACAGAATTTGCGGAGAAATTAAATACCACGCAAAGTGCTGTAGCTAGAATAGAAAGTGGCGAACAAAATCTATCCACTGAGATGATTGAAAAGATTAGTGGTGCGCTAGAGAGAGATCTGGTTACCATAAACAAAGGGGCGATGAATTTTGAAATAGACGGTGGACATAAATTATCAGGCACGGTGGTCACCAAAACCTCCAAAAATGGAGCCATGGGCATCATTTCAGCTTCCCTATTAAACAAAGGTAAAACTATCATTAAAAATGTTCCAAAAATTGAAGAAGTTTACCGAATGGTAGAAGTATTGGAAAGTATAAACGTTTCAATAAAATGGGTTGGCAATGATCTAGAAATTCAGCCAGGTAAAATTAATTTAAAAACTCTAAATAAGGTGTCAGCGGAGAAAACTCGAAGCATTATCATGCTGATTGGCCCCTTGGTACATCTCATGAAAAAGTTCTCACTCCCCCAATCAGGTGGTTGTAAACTTGGCGCAAGGACTGTCAATCCGCACTTTTTTGCCTTGGAAAACTTTGGTATTGATATTAAAACTAAATCAAAAAGCTATGAAGTCAGCGCTCCGAAACTGAAGCCGGCCGAATTTACTCTTTATGAATCTGGTGACACGGTGACGGAAAACGCTATTATGGCCGCGGCCCTTATTCCAGGTATATCTACAATCAAGTTTGCCTCCGCTAATTATATGGTCCAAGACGTCTGTTTCTTTCTAGAAGCATTGGGGGTTAAAATAGATGGTATTGGTACCAGTACTATCACTGTCCACGGAGTAAAAGAAATCAATAAAGATGTTACTTATTTTCTAGGTGAAGATCCTATAGACTCCATGTTTTTTATTGCCACAGCCGTAGTTACAAATTCACCAATTGAAATAAAAAGATGTCCCATAAACTTTCTAGAAATAGAATTATTAAAATTAGAAAAAATGGGTTTTCGTTATAATAAATCCAAAGTTTACAAAGGCTTAAATGGAGAAGTGGATTTAGTAGATATTAAAACCTTTCCATCCAAGCTCACCGCCCTCCATGATAAAATAGAGGCTCACCCTTATCCAGGTTTAAATATTGATAATCTACCATTCTTTGCTGTGATTGCCACTCAGGCCGTAGGTCAGACTTTAATCCATGATTGGATTTATGAAAAGCGCGCAATCCATTACAAGGAACTTGATAAATTAGGCGCCGACACGATCCTAGCTGATCCACACCGTTTTTACGTCAACGGAAAAACAGAATTAAAACCAACAGAAATTATTTGCCCACCAGCTCTCCGCCCCGCCGCTATTATACTCATTGCTATGCTTGGCGCCAAAGGCAAATCTATTTTAAGAAATGTCTACAGTATTAATCGTGGTTACGAAGAAATTACAGAAAGATTAAATGCCCTTGGTGCCAAAGTTAAAATATTAAGAGAATAATCTATATTTTATTTGACCATTTTTAATTAAATTGCTAATATTCTTGGCGGAAAGATAGTATTAAGATATCTCGTTGGAAAAAAGGGAGGTTCTCTTGAGGTACACAGTTCTTTGTATGTTTGGTCCACCCGGTTGTGGAAAAGGTGAGGTTGATTTGGGGCTAGGAAGAGTTGGTTTTCCCCATGTACGCCTACCGATGAGCAAAGCGTTAGCGGAGTTAGCAGAAATTGATATCGCAAACAGCGAAATTATCAAGACCTGCATGCAAAACGGTGACTATGTTCCTGACTACATCACTGTTCCAGCTTTCAAACGGGCCTGGAAAGATGTAAAAAAGGATGGGCACATCGTCTATGATGGAGTTGTTCGCACGCTAGCACAAGCGACGGCGGTTGCCGAACTGGTTTCTGACCATTCTTTTGTTCATAACTTTGTAATCGTTGTGATTGACGTTCCTCTAGACGTTTGTCGAATGAGGGCGAAGGGCAGGAATCGGGCAGACGATATCCATCAGGAAAAGAGGTTAAGTCTGTATGCAAAAAAAACAGTTCCTGCCATTAAGGAACTTGCTCATCTAACCCAGAAGGAAGTCCTGAGGGTTACAAACGAGCGTCACCCAGACGAAACGGCCAGAGAGATTATCGGATTGATAAATCGCCAAACAAATTGCCGGCGGTCAAGACGGTAAGAACTATGGCCACAAAACAATACGGGCACCCGAAGGAGTGCCCGTATTTTACTGTCCAAATTTTACTCTTGAAATTATTCACTTTTTCTGCCATGATATAGCCCTAATGAAATTACTTCGGGTTATACCTATAGCACGAGGAATTAACAGAGAAAATCTGTCTTATTTTACTGGTTCAGAAGTAACCATTGGCTCCGTAGTAAATGTGCCCTTAAGAAAAAAAATAATCCCAGCTATCGTTATTTCAGCCGAGGACGTGGCAGATGTTAAGGCAGAAATTAAAAACGCTGACTACGAGACAAGAAAGGTAGAGAAAATTAAAAACTCTCCCCTTCTTTCAACTGAATTTATGCTAGCAGTTTCTGACTCCGCTTTATTTTTTGCCTCCACCTCAGGTAGTATTTTACATTCTGTGGTTCCAAAAAATATCATTGAGGAAGCGGAGAAAATAAAAGTGGTAATTAAGGACCTAAAAGGAAATAGAGCGCATGAAAAATTAATTATTCAGAGTGATGATGAAGAGAGATATGCCACCTACAAAAGTCTAATCAGGGAAGAATTCGCCAAGGGCTATTCCGTTTTTTTCTGTTTACCCACCATACAGGATATTAAAAAAGCTCACGAGAAACTTTCCAAAGGAATTGAACAATACACCTTTGTTCTTCATGGACTCCTAAGTAAAAAAGAGCAAGTTGAACTTTGGAATAAAGCGGCTAACGAAGAACATCCTTCACTAGTAATAGCCACTGGTTCTTTTCTAGGTATACCCAGAAATGATATTGGTACAATTATTGTAGATAAGGAAAATGCCCGCGCCTATAAAAGTCAAAGCCGACCATTTGTTGATATCCGTATTTTTGCTGAAAAATTGGCGTCCAAAATAAAAGCTAAAATAGTCTTTGGTGACCTTTTACTTCGAACGGAAACCGTTTGGCGACATAATGAAGCAGAAATATTTGAAGTAGCGCCACTAAAATTTCGTTCATTAACCACCGCAAACATCAAACTGGTAAATATGAAAGAGATTTTGCCTGAAAATACGGAAAAGGGTAAGGAAGGTAAAGAACCTAAATTTAAATTGTTTAGTGATGAGCTTACAGAACTCATTCAAGAAAATCAGGACAATGATGAGAACCTTTTTATTTTTGTGGCTAGGCGTGGATTATTCCCTTCTACTGTTTGCAGTGATTGTGGAACTCTGGTGAAGTGTAATACCTGCGGCGCTCCTACCGTACTACACAAAGCCCTAAGGGAAAATTTCTTCCTCTGCCACCGTTGTGGTGAACATCGAAGTGCCATGGAAAAATGTCGAGAATGTCAAAGCTGGAGATTGTCCGCCTACGGCATTGGTATTGAAGCCGTGGAAGAAGAGATAAAACAAAAATTTCCGAATATCAAAATATTTAAAATAGATTCAGACAGTGCAAGCACCCATAAAAAAGCCGTAGAGATAGTTACAAAATTTTACTCTTCACCTGGTAGTGTCCTCCTGGGAACAGAAATGGCCCTCCTTTACCTTAAAGATATCATGGCTAACACAGCGGTAGTTTCTATTGATTCCTTTTTTTCAGTACCAGATTTTCGTATTAACGAAAAGGTAATGAATATTTTATTAAAAATAAGATCTTGTACTTCTAGGAACTTTCTGGTGCAGACTAGAGATATTGACCAAAAAATATTAAAATATGCCGTTGGTGGAAACCTGGCTGATTTTTATCGTGATGAGATAAAAGAAAGGGAGACGCTTTCCTATCCACCTTTTACTATTCCCATAAAAATTACTCTTCAAGGTGATAAGAAAGTTGTCCTTGCTGGTATGGAACAATTACAAAAAGATATGGCTCCATATGAGGTAGATATTTTTCCAGCTTTTATTCCTATTAACAAAGGTAAATTTAGTATGCATGGATTAATCAAGGTAGGCCGTGAAAAATGGATAGACCAAGAATTATTAGCTAAATTAAATTCACTGCCTCCACAATTCACAATAAACGTTGACCCCGAGAGTCTTTTATAATACATTTAAGAAATGAAAAGAGAAAAAGTGATTACAAATATTCCAACCATCGTCCAAAAAGGTGATTCTGTCTTAAGGCAAGTGGCAGATAAGGTGTCAGTAAACGAAATAAAGAGCCCAAAAATTCAGAAAATACTTAAAGATATGAGCACAGCGCTAGCCTCTCAGGATGATGGCGTAGCCATAGCCGCACCACAAATAGGTCTCCCCTTAAGGATTTTTGTTGTTTCTAGAAAAGTAGAGGTAATGCTGAAAGGACTGGAGGAGGCGCCCGAATCAGAGAAAGCCATGGTTAAAGACGGTGTCTACATTAATCCAGAGATTAAGAAAATCTCTAAAACCAAAAAGAAAATGGATGAGGGTTGTCTCTCCGTCAGACCTTTTTTTGGTAAGGTGGAAAGAGCAGAAAAAGCTACTGTCACGGCATATGACGAACACGGAGATAAATTTACTAGAGGTGGTAGTGGAATATTAGCGCAAATATTTCAACATGAGATAGACCATCTAAACGGAATACTATTTATAGACAAAGCCACAGACTTGAAAGAAGTTCTGCCAGAACCAGAAAAAAAATAATTAAATGCAAATCCTTAATCAAAATGTAAAAACCGCCTACTTTGGAAATTCAAAATTTTCCGCCTATTGCCTAAATAATATGAAAGCTTCTGGTCTCACACCAGATTTAATCATTACCACACCAGATAGACCTAAAGGAAGAAAACTGGAACTAACTCCAAGTGAGACCAAGTCATGGGCTATAGCCAACAATGTTTCCTTTATAGAACAAGAAAAAATACGTGAACAGGATTTTATAACTAAATTACAATCAGATAACTTTGAACTTTTTATTGTGGCGTCATATGGCAAGATTATTCCAAAAGTTATCCTAGAGATGCCAAGATTTGGCACCTTAAATATCCACCCAAGTTTATTACCAAAATACCGCGGTCCTTCCCCACTACAAGAACAAATTTTACATGATGATAAAAATATAGGTGTGACCATAATGAAAATGGATGAAGAGGTAGATCATGGCCCAATCATTATTCATGGTAATGTAATAATCCCAAACTGGCCACCAAAACTAGAGGAGTTAAAACAAATAACAGCCAAAGTTGGTGCTGATTTACTAGCTAAAATTCTACCGGATCGGATTCTTGGTAAAATCACCCCAACAGAACAAAATCATACTGAAGCTACTTTTACAAAAAAAATAGAAAAAATAGATGGTCTTGTTGATATAGTTAATGGTGACCCATATCAGAATTTTTTAAAAATTCAAACTTACCATTTATGGCCTAGGGCATATTTCATGCAGAAAATAGATGATAAGGAAATTCGAGTAGTCATCACCGAGGCCAATTTTGAAAATGATACGCTAAATATCACCAAGATTATTCCTGAAGGTAAAAAAGAGATGAATTATAATGATTTCCTTAGAGGTTTGAGATAAAATTTAAAACGAAAAACCACCATCTCCAACGGTGTTTTCCGTTTTTGATGATGGTTGCTTTGGTTTCTACGAACCAGCTAGTGCACCCACGTACATAGGTGTTCCTTATGCTTTTTCGAACGCTCGTGGAATGAACGTACAAGTGTCATAAGCCATAGAACAACTCCACTTGTCCAGGCGAGCATACCTGCACAAACCCCGAATTCCCCCATTATCAGCCACGAAGCTAAATAAAGGGCGATACCGAGAATGGCAATTATGGCGTTCGTCCACCGATTGCACGCATGGATGGTGAGCACTAGGACGACCAGAAACGTGATGACTGGTGACAGCGCGCTAAGCACCTCCGAAGAGAGCGCCAGAATCGCTAAGACTATTCCCACAGCCACAAGAACCTGCGTCCACTCAACTACCCAACGAATCATACTTGAAAAGAACTTCATAACTGCCTCCATTGATTAGGGATTAACCGAACTTTTTCAATTATATCATAGGTAGGTTTTAAAGTCAATAGCATAAAATAGACCCCGGTTAAGTTAATTAAAATCGCGTCAGGAGTGACGGGGGTTATTTTACTATTACTTTAGTTACTACAATAGGAGTGACTGGCAAATCATTTTGATTTGTCCTGGAATTTTCTATTTTATTGACAACATCCATACCATCAATTACCCTACCAAAAACAGTATGCTTACCAACGAGCCAAGGAGTTTCTGCGGCTGTAACGATAAAAAACTGACTACCATTTGTATTTGGTCCACTATTAGCCATTGCCAATGTTCCCGCCACCATAGGCAAATCATTTTGCTCATCAGCAAACTTATAACCAGGACCGCCAGTACCATAAACGCTAATATCTTCACCCTTGGAGTATGGGTCTCCACCTTGGACCATAAAACCCTTTATCACGCGGTGAAATTTAGTGTTATCGTAAAAACCATCTTTGGCTAATTTTACAAAATTCTCAACCGTGAGTGGTGCTTTGTTAGGATCCAGCTCTAAATCAATATTCCCAAGATTTGTTACTAAGGTCACTATTTGTTTTTCTTTATTCATAATTTTTATAATTTTAGTTTCTTTATTTTCTAACGGCTTTACGGAAGAACTATTTCCAGAAGCATAACCAATAAGTAAAGTGATAACAATGATTACAAGCAAATAAAAAATTAAGGAAGGATTTATAAATTTTTTCATAACTATAATTTATGATTATTTATCAGAAACTCCTTTAATAATGTTTTTAATTTTAGCCCCCCCACGCTTCACCGAGCTAACTCTCTTTTCCTTGTTTAACTGCAATTCTCTTATCATCTCATCCTTGGCCACATCAATGGCGGCAAATAAATCTTCCATTTCAGATACCGCTCTTAGATTTTTGCCAGCAATATGTAAATTAATTTCAGCTTTAAACACTTCTCCACCCTTGTGATGATTTGTGGTTTTACCGAGCTCTACATCACACAATATACTCTGATCATTAGGATCCAGAAATTTATCGATGTGGGCCAACTTCTTATATAAATAATCCTTTATCTCTGAACTTATTTTCATATTCGTCCCCTTTTCATTTATTTTCATATATTTATTAATTATTAGTAAAAGCTGTTAATAAAACATCAACCGTAGATTTAAAATTACTATATTGCGGAACACCAGACTCAATAACATCTGCGTAGACAAACGTTGGTGTAGCCTTAACTCCTAATTTTATCCCTTCTTCTCTATCTGCATCAACCAGCGCTTGATATTTATCAGAATTTTTTGCAATTAATTCATCTATCAGATTAACATCTATTCCAGCTACTTTTTTCATTAAATTTGTCATTACCTCTTTTGTTGCCCAGCCAGTATTTTCCTGACCCTGATTATTAAACATAACCTTATGCCATTCATAGTATTTGTCAGGGTAAGCCTCCCAGACAGCCCTAGCAGTTATAGCTATTGTCTGTGAATCTTTTCCAAGAAAACTAAAATCTTTAAAGACTATTTTAACCTTACCCTTTTTTACATAGTCATCAACTAATGGAGTTATCAATTTCTGATCAGCATATTTACAAGCGGGACATTGATAATCAAACCATTCTGCAATAACAACAGGTGCACCTGGGTTTCCAATAAATGGAGCACCCTCAATTTTGACTTGAGAAATTTTAGCTTCTGTACTTTGACTGCTGGTATTTTCTATCACAGGAGTAAGAGCTTTTTTACTATTACTAAAATACATAGCGCCAGCAATAATAATGCCAGCAAGCACAATTACTATTGGTATTGAATAATTTGTTTTTGCTTCTGTATCCATTTTCTTATTATTTCCAATTAATATAATAAGTATAACACACCAAATATATCAATCAAAAAATAGGCTTAAATAATTGTTTATTGTCCTCTGATCTAAATCATAAAAATTCTTATTTTGTCTGTGTAATCTCTCAGCCAAATCTACACCCACAAATCGCCAATGCCATGGTTCATAAACATAGAAAGCATTGCCTTTGGGATAAGATAGAACAAAACCATATTTATAAGCATTCTTGGTTAACCAGGTAAAGGCCGGACTACCATCAAACAAGTCTAAATTTCCTTTTGTCTCAGCGGTTGAAAAATCAAGTGCTGTACCTAACTGATGCTCAGAATAACCCTGATCTGCTGAAAAAGAATTAGCAGTACCGGCACCATAAGTTACCTGATAACCAGCCTTTAGTGTAGCCTGAGAGCCAAATGACCGGTAGGCCGAAACTACCTTAATATCCACATCAGCCTTACTAGCTGCTTTTAACATATTATCTAAATAATCGTGGATACCGTCTAAAATTTGATATTCTCTATTTTTATCATAAGCAAACTGATCCGGCACTCCAGCTAATTGATCCGGTTTATAATTTTCATTTAAGAAAAAGACTTTAGAATATTTTTGCAGAAGCTGTGGGTCAACCTTACTTAGTTTATCTAGAGTATCTGCGGTATCACTCACCTGCTGAACCTGATCTGCCAACTGACTGTTCTTCACCAGCTCTGTTTGAACGGTATTATTTAGTAAGTTATTTTCCGCCACAATACTATTAACTTTATCATTTAGATTTTTAATTTCATTGCCAAAAATTAGCGTTGTGGAAGCCAAATCTCCAGTAAACTGCTTTTTTAATGCGGTTTGACGGTATTCACCAAAAACTACAACCGCTGCTATAATCCCAGCAAAACAAACTAAACAAAAGGTTATCCAGATATGATGCCTAGTAAAAACTCTATGAATTATTTCTTTCATGAGGTCCATTATAGCACATTTTTTTATCCACAACCTATTCACAGAATGTAGGTCTTTATGGTTTGTGGATTTTAATTTTACTATGCTAGAATACGACCATGACCCAAAGCGTTAAAAAATCTGTCACCAGAATTCCACCAAACAATATAGAATCGGAACGCGCTTTGCTTGGTTCTATTATGCTCAGACCAGAGGCTATTCATGAAATCATGGACGTGATTCGTGCGGATGCCTTTTACGCTGAAAAACACCGAATTATTTTCCAATCAATTGGTGAGCTGTTTCAAAAGAATGAACCAATAGATTTACTGACCTTATCTTCCAGACTATCTGAGAAAAACCAGCTAGAACAAATTGGTGGAACTGGTTATCTGACCGAGTTAGTAAATATTGTTCCATCTTCAGCTAATGCTGAACATTATGCGGAGATTGTGGTCAAGAAACATATTATGAGACAACTCATAGAAGCGTCTGAACATATTTCCCTATTAGGTTATGAAGAAGCTGAAGATTTAAGTACCCTACTTGATATGGCCGAGAAAAAGATTTATGAAGTAACTCAAGGAAAAACTTCTAATAAATTTATTGAACTTAAGGATATCCTTGGTGAAGCCTGGGAAAGACTAGACAAGCTACACAAAAGCAAAGATGTATTACGCGGTATACCAACTGGTTTTCGTGATTTAGACGCCAAACTATCTGGACTTCAAAAATCAGATCTAATTATCTTGGCCGCCAGACCATCTATGGGAAAAACTTCCTTAGCTTTGGATATCGCTCGCCAAGCTGCTATTAGACACGGTGTCCCTGTGGCTATCTTCTCCCTAGAAATGTCCAGCCAACAATTAGTGGACAGAATGATGGCCGCCGAGGCTAAGGTTGATGCTTGGAAACTTAGGACTGGTGGACTAAAATTAGACAGTGAATTTGAAAAAATACGAGACTCCCTAGACGTTCTCTCTAAGGCCCCCATCTTCGTGGACGATCAGCCAGCCAACAATATTTTAAAAATGCGTGGTGTAGTCCGAAGATTGAAAAATGAAAAAGGTATTGGTTTGGTGGTAGTGGACTATTTACAATTAATGGCGCCCGTTCAGAGTAAG
>JBIIYK010000038.1:0-4336 GCA_044346845.1 Minisyncoccia bacterium
ACTGCTGGCGCTTGGCATCATCACCAAGAACATTATAAGCTTCACTAGCTTCTTTGAATTTCTGTTCATTACCTCCAGCCTTATCCGGATGATATTGATGGGCGAGCTTTCTAAAAGCCGCCTTAATCTCATCTTTTGAGGCGCCTTTATCCACTCCTAATATTTTGTAATAATCTTTGGGCATAATTTTGAATAATCACGATCCGGGTAGTATGATTTTGGAGGCTTCGCAGGCGGGTAGCCGAGACGGAGAAAAATTTCAGTAGAAATTTATTCGTACTCCAAAAATTATACTAGCTGGTGAAGTGATTATAATAATTTATTTTGCTTCTTCAGTAAAATTCGCATCCTTTATGTTGTCATCTTTTTTATCACCACCATCAGTTCCCCCATTTTGACCATCTTGTTTTGGTTGTTCAGCTTGTTGAGCTTTCATCATGGCTTCACCAATCTTTTGCATTTCACCGGAAAGAGCTTCAGAAGCTTTTTTAATGGCCTCCAAATCGATTCCCTCTTTAGCCTTCTTCAAATCAGCAATTTTATCTTCAACTCCTTTAACAATTTCTGGAGTGACTTTAGCACCATTATCTTTGATAGCTTTCTCTGCAGTATAAATCATTTGCTCCGCCATGTTTTTTATTTCAATTTCCTCTTTTTTCTTTTTATCTTCGGCCTCATGCGCGGTGGCGTCAGCTTGCATCTTTTTTATTTCATCTTCAGTCAAACCTGAACGGGCTTCAATTCTGATGCTTTGTTCTTTACCACTAGCTTTATCTTTTGCTTTTACCGCAAGAATACCGTTAGCATCCACGTCAAAGGAAACTTCAATCTGAGGCATGCCACGCGGAGCTGGTGGAATACCATCTAAGATAAATCTACCAAGACTCTTGTTATCATGAGCTAAAGTTCTTTCTCCTTGAACAATATGTATTTCAACAGAAGTCTGGCTATCAGCAGCGGTAGAAAAAACCTGGCTTCTGGTGGTTGGGATGGTTGTGTTTCTCTCTACAAGTTTTGTGGCTACTCCACCCATGGTTTCAATACCAAGAGAAAGCGGAATCACATCTAGCAAAAGAATATCTTTAACATCGCCGCGAAGAATTCCTCCTTGAACAGCTGCTCCTAGGGCCACAACTTCATCTGGATTTACAGATAGGTTTGGTTCCTTGCCAAATATTTCTTTCACCGCCTTAACAATTGCTGGCATTCTGGTCTGTCCTCCTACCATCACTACTTCATCAATTTCAGTAACTTTGAATGGTGAAGCGGCAATAGCTCTTTTAGTAATTTCTATTGAGCGCTCAATAAATTCCTTGGTTAGGTTTTCTAGAGTAGCTCGTGTTAACTTTATTAACAAGTGTTTAGGACCATTGGCATCAGAGGTAATAAACGGAATATTTACCTCAGTTTCCATGGCAGTTGAAAGTTCAATTTTAGCTTTCTCAGCCGCTTCATCTAAACGCTGTAAAGCAAGAGGATCTTTAGAAACATCGATACCACTTTCCTTTTTAAATTCGGCTGCTACCCAATCAATAATTTTTCTATCAATATCACGGCCTCCAAGGTGTGAGTCACCATCAGTAGACTTTACCTCCACAATATCTGCCCCAACTTCAAGAATAGAAATATCAAAGGTTCCACCTCCAAAGTCATAGACTGCTATCTTTTCATTTTTCTTCTTGTCAAAACCATAAGCCAAAGCGGCGGCGGTTGGTTCATTGATAATTCTTAATACATTTAAGCCAGCAATGGTTCCGGCGTCTTTAGTAGCTTGTCTTTGAGAGTCATTGAAGTAGGCCGGCACCGTAATTACGGCGTCAGTAATTTTTTCACCAAGTTTAGCTTCGACATCATTCTTTAATTTTTGAAGAATCATAGCTGAAATTTCTTCCGGCTTGTAGCCTTGATTGTTCATTTTAATCATCACACCGCCAGTAGGAGCTTTTTCAATATCAAAGGACACGCCAGTTTTATCCTTCTGAACTCCTGGATCATCATAATTATGTCCCATAAATCTCTTCACCTGAAAGACAGTATTTTTAGGATTCGTTACTGCTTGTCTTCTAGCTAGCTGACCTACTAGACGCTCACCAGTTTTAGCGGTAGCCACAATAGAAGGGGTAATTCTTGACCCTTCAATGTTTTCAATAATCTTTGGTTTGTCACCTTCCATAACAGCCGCGGCCGAGAAAGTGGTTCCCAAGTCTATACCTATTATTTTACTCATATTTTTTTAAATTAAATTTAATAAAGTTTTAAATAATAAAAAGAATACACTAAAAACCCAAGAAATTTAATATTCCTTTTTCTTTGCACGATAATAATTTTGTCGTCTCAAAATTATTTCTCTACTCCTTCTGTTTCTTGCTAGAAACATCAGTCTGTAAGGCACGAAAAAGCAACACTAAATTTCTTAGGTTTAGATGTTAGCTGGAGCCCTTGTTGGTTGGCTTATTATAAAACTAAAATCTTTAGAAATATTGGAAACTAAATCAGAAAAAATAGATTTGATAGGAAGAAAATCAGTAGGGGTTTTTACACATGGTAAACATAATACTTCCTCCTTAGCTGTATCTGAAATCATTCGGCCTGAAACAGCTTTGGCAATGATTCGTCCGTTTTGCTGCTGTACAAGCTCAAAGATCACTAAAACCACCTGCCCATTAGGCATGGTAACCAGCTTTTCAACGTATTTTGGCCTGCCTGCGCAGGTAGGTTGTTTTACAACACTTAACATGGGGCTATTATAGCATATTTAAATAGGAGTCAAGTATTTCTTACTTCTTAAACTAACTTCGGCCGAAATTTGCTAATTTCGACACGAATTTAAACGCTTTTAAATTCGCCCACCACCACCTTTGGAGCAATGATGATTTTGCCATTCATAGTATAACCCTTTTTCTTAATTTCTTTAATCAAGCCGTCTTCTGCCTCTGTATCTACCGGCGTTACCTCTTCAGCCACATGAACCTTAACATCAAATTTATCTCCCACTTTTGGTGTAAATTCTTTTAAACCATTATCGTCTAAAACCTTTACCAATTGTGAATGAATATATTCTACGCCCACCCGCCAGTTTTGAGGGACAGAATTCCATTGCTCTTTATTCATAAATGCCATATCAAAACTCTCCAGGACGGTTAGCATTTCTTCTAATAAATTTTCATTGGCAAATTTTATATAATCTCTCTTTTCTTCCTCACTACGCTTTTTAAAATTCACAAAATCTGCTCGCTCTCTTTGCCAACCGTTCATATATTCATCTTTTTCTGCTTGAAGCTTTTTAAGCTTCTCTTTAAATTTGGCAATTTTTTCCTTAGGGTCAGACATGTTATCACTATCAATATCAGCATCATAAACCACCTCGGAAATTTCCTCTTCCTTAGTGTCCTTGATATCCTTTTCTTCTAAATCATTACTATTTTGGTTGTTATTTTTGTCGTCAGTCATAGTGTTATATTATACACAATAATTTTAAAAATCAAATCAGGCAAATTAAAAGACCGAGCACTTTCCAGGTGTCGGTCTCTTCTTCGAAGTTAAGGTAAAGATCTTTTATGCTGGTAGTAAACTACCGCTGCCGTGCCATCCGGCGGAAAAGTTCATCCAGAGAGTTCAGAATCGGCCCCGAAATGTCCAGCATGAAGATGTCTTCGTCCGCCGGTTCATCCGCCTTGAGGGTCACGATTTTCCAGCCTCGGCGGATTGCGATTCCCTTCTGGTTGGAAACATACTTGAGCTGGCCTTCGGTGGTCAAACTTGCTTTCACTGCTGCCCAAAAGAAATTCGCCACCGCTTTCACGAAGCTCCCTTCGATCATTAGCTTGCCACCAGCGAGACATTCTGGGCAGGTGAGCATATTATGCTCCTTGCTCAGATCCAGAAGGCGCCCGCTCATGTGCTGCTTGAATTCGCTCGCCATTTTTTCATGAGCGTCGATGCATTCGCAGTGGTAGATGAAGAACCTGCGAAGGTCGAGGTCGGTGAGTTCGCCGATTACCGTTTCTCCCTCACCAACGGGCGTTCCCGGGCCCATGATGAGGATGTCACTCTTCACTCCAGCGATACCGTCCTGCAGTCTCTTCAATGTTTCGTTCACAATGTCCTCTTTTCTCTCTTCGTATTCTTCCCTTTTCAGATCAAACTTTGACCTGTTCTGCTCCATAAACTAACATAAAGTGACAAATAAGTCAATTAGCTGTCATTGACAAAAAAGGTGTTGGGGTGTATAATTGTAACAGTTTGAAATTAGCTATAAGTACAAATAAGGTGGTAAAAAATACCATCTGACAAAAAAGGGAGACGGTCATGCCTCAGATATATGTGATTCTTAGCA
>JBIIYK010000014.1:0-14019 GCA_044346845.1 Minisyncoccia bacterium
AGCTATTGTTTTTTAGCTCAAAGTGTGAAATAATAAAGAAAGCGGGGTAGAGTAACAGTAATTCGCGAGGCTCATAACCTTGAGACGTTGGTGCAAATCCAACCCCCGCAACAATTAAGGGTATATTTCTATTGATTTTTAGGCATAAAATGCTATATTAAGCGTGGCTGATTTAGGCCGATGTAGTTCAATGGTAGAACGGGGGACTCATAAGCCTCAAAAAATGGTTCAATTCCATTCATCGGCACAATTAGAAAAGCGCTAGAAAGCGTCTTTTTTAATTGTGCCGTGAAGCAAACAAATAATTTTGTTTGCGTATGGAATTGAACGGCGGAGCGTTATGAGGTCAGCAGGCCGAATTGTGAGCCGGTGCCCAGGCAAAACTTTTTGACGAAAAAGTTTTAGCCGCGGGCTTGTCCCATTCATCGGCACAATTAAAAAACACCTAAAATGGTGTTTTTAAATGCGCGGGCGATGGGTGCTGACCCCACGGCCTCTCCCGTGACAGGGGAGTGCTCTACCGTTGAGCTACGCCCGCATTTCTTTATTTCTAAAGATCTACACTATTATACATAAAATTGCTTTTTGAGCAATCATATTAGTACATTAATACCCGCACTTATGTTATAATAATCACAGTTATTAATATAATTTGTTCCAAAAAAATGAGCACCAATAAACTTGTGTGGGAGGAGAAATATAGCGTGGGAGTGGTAGAAATAGATAATCAACACAAGCGGATGTTTTCCGTTATTAATGAGTTACTAGATGCTATAAATACTAATACTACCACTGAACATCTTGGGAATATTATTGAGTCTCTGGTTAAATACAAGATATTTCATTTTGAAACAGAAGAAAAATACTTCAGAGATTTTGATTATGAGGAGGCCAAGGAACATACAGTTAAGCATCATGAATTTAATGATAAATTAGAAGTCCTTAAGCAGAAGTATCCTGAATACTCTGTGGAGTTTGCATTTGAATTGGTAGATTTTCTTGAAGACTGGCTGATAAATCACCTGATGGTGGTGGATCAAAAATATGTGAAGTGTTTTGCTGAACACGGTTTAAAGTAATCTTATTATGAATAAAAAAATAGTATTTACATTTGGTATAATTGTAGCGGTTGTCCTCTTGATTGGTGCTATCTATTTTCTAGGTAAAACAAGTAAGTTTGTTCTACTTGAAGAACAAGTAAATGACGCCAGAATTGTTGCAAATAGTTACTTTAAAACTTTTGAATCCCAAGATACCAAGGCTTTGGCCGCCACTCTTGATAGCATTTTGCAAGACCCCGGTTTTAAAAAGGTTTTTCTCAAACAAAATCGTGATGAGCTTAATCAGTACGGACAAGTCTTATTTCAAAAATTAAAGGCTGGTTATGGTATTACACACTTTTATTTCCACCTTCCTAGTGGAGAGACTTTTTTACGCTTGCACTCACCCAATACTTTTGGAGACATTAATAATAGAATTACCTTTAAAAAAGCGGTAGAGTCTAATGAAGTTGGTTCGGGCATAGAACTAGGTAAAACAGCTTTTGCTCTCCGCGTGGTAAAGCCATATTATGATGGAGATAAATTGATTGGTTATATAGAGTTAGGACAAGAAATTGACCATTTTTTGAAAGTATTAAAGCAAGAAACAAACAATGACTATGCTATATATGTTAAAAAAGAAAATTTGAATCCAGCTGACTGGGCTGCTTTGAGAAAAAATATTGGTAAAGACAATAATTGGGACAGTTTTTCTAAGATAGTAATGACAAATAGTACATTTAATCTTGAATATACAGGTGGTAAAAATTTATTTCTATGCTTTAACGAGACTAATGCCGAGAGTTTTTTACTTTCTGATTTAGATGAAAAATCAACAATAGATTTAGAGACAAAGAGGGCTTGCAGCGGTTTTCCACTGATAGATGCTTCAGGTAAGGTAGCCGGTGTGGTTTTATTAGACTATGATTTATCAGCCAGTATCACGCTGATTGACCAGTATATTAATAAAATGTGGCTTGTAGTCCTTCTAATTATTATATTGGCTGTTTTAATTTCCGTTTACGTTTCTAGAAAGAGTTTTCAAATAGAAAAAAAATATAAATATTTATTTGATAGTTCCAATGATGCCATTATGGCCATAAATCCACCAGATTGGAAATATTCTGCGGGTAATTTAGCCACACTAAGAATGTTTGGGGTAGAAAGTGTTCATGAATTAGAGAGGCTTACTCCAGGGGTTTTGTCTCCTGAGCGTCAGCCTGATGGCAAATTATCAAGTGAAAAAGCCCTAGAAATGATCAATATAGCCATGGATAAGGGTAGCAACAATTTTGAGTGGGTGCATAAAAAGTTTAACGGGCCAGAGTTTTTGACTAATGTCTCATTGTCAAAAATAGGTGTTGGGGCAAACGCCTATTTACAAGTTATTTTGCGTGATATAACTAAAGAAAAAGTAGCCGTTCAAATGATTAAGAATTCAGAAGAACAGGTAAAGAAGGCTTTGGCGGAGTCGGAAAGATTAAATAAATTAATGGTGGATAGAGAATTAAAAATGATACAATTAAAAAAAGAAAAACAGGATTTAGAGGAAAAAATAATTAAATAATTTAATGAAGCTTATAAACTTTTCAAATTTAAAGATTCAGAGTAAGATCACCTTGACGTCTATTTTTCAATTTATTTTTGTTATCACCTTTATCGGTTTTCTTGTTGTTTTTTTTGTATCAAGACAGACAAATGAAGATACCAAAGATAAACTGGTATCCATTGCTCAGTCTAGATCAAATCATATACAAACCTATTTGGAAGACCATGTCCAGCTTTTACAGTTAGTTACCAGCTGCACCGCTTTACGTAAGACTTTGGCTACTTATAATGAAACAGGTAAGGAGGCTGATTTGGTAACTATTACAAATATTATTAAAGATGCCATCATCCCCATACCCCAGTTTGAGAGAATCTGTATTTTGAGTTTGGCTGGTGGGGTTTTGGCTTCTACTAATGATAAAAATTGTGGGAACATTATACCCAATGCTAATTTTTTTATTAATGGTCTTAAATCAGAGGGGGTGTATTTTATAGAAGAGGATGGCGTTTATAAGATTTATATTTCCGGACCAATTACGCTGGAAAGTAAGGTGATTGGAGTGGGTATGACCGTTATAGGTTTTAAACATCTAGAAAGTATAATTACAAACCGGACTAGTTTGGGTAAAACTGGGGAAGCACTGGTTGCGTTTTACAATGAAGCTGGTGAAAGAAAATATCCTCTAAAAAGACTTTTTGAAGCAGAGGCTTTACCTTTGAACATTCAAAGTGAAGAGACTGCTTATCCCATGAAGCAAGCCTTAGCTGGTGAAACAGCATATTTTGAAAATACCTTAGATTATAGAAATGAAATGGTGTCTGCGGGCACCTCATATATTAAAATTGCCAATCTAGGTTTGGTGGCTAAAATTGATAAAAGTGAACTCTCTGAGGCTAATAAACAAATATTATTATTTATCATATTAATTTTTATTTTCTTTATTTTTATTTACTATTTAATTTCTAAAAAAGTTTCTGATTTTATCAGCAAGCCAATAATTGATCTTCAACATGGAGCGCTTGAGGTTGAAAATGGTAATTTAGATTACAGTTTTGGTGTTACTTCCCAAGATGAGGTTGGTCAACTTTCAGGATCTTTTAATCAAATGGTGAAATCTATTAAGGAAGCAAGAAATGAAATTGAGCAGAAAGTTTTAGAGCAAACAAAAGAAATAAAGAGTAAATCTCGAGAATTGGCAGATCAAAAAGATGCCATTCTAAATATTTTAGAGGATGTGGAAAAAGAAAAAGATAAAACAGAAAGATTAGCTGAAGATTTAAAAAAGTTCAAATTAGCCTTAGAGAATGCTTCTGATCAGGTAATTATTACAGATGTGGAGGGAATTGTGATTTATGGAAATAGGGCCACCGAAAGAATTACTGGATATATACCTGAAGAGGCTATAGGTAAAAAAGCCGGAGCATTGTGGAGAATTCCAATGCCTACAGAATACTATAAAAAAATGTGGGATGTAATTAAAATACAAAAAAAGACATTTATTGGAGAAATACAAAATAGAAGAAAAAATGGAGAGTTATATACTGCCAACCTGAGTATATCTCCAGTTTTAAATAATTCCAAAGAAGTTGTCTATTTTGTTGGTATTGAGCATGATATCACCCATGAAAAAGAAGTAGATAAAGCAAAGACTGAATTTGTGTCTCTAGCTTCTCATCAGCTCCGTACTCCACTTTCTTCTATCAACTGGTATACGGAAATGCTCTTAAATGGGGATGCGGGTGTTATTAACGAAGATCAGAAAAAGTATCTACAGGAGGTATACGCTGGTAGTCAACGCATGGTAGAGCTTGTTAATTCATTATTAAATGTTTCCCGCCTAGATTTGGGTACTTTTGTTATTAATCCTACACCGGTTAATGTCCGGGATATGGTTAAAAACTTACTCAATGAGTTAAAATCACAAATTCTTGAAAAGAAGCAGATAGTCAGAGAAATTTATGCTGATAATTTGCCATTATTTTCAGCCGATGAAAGTTTACTTAGAATGATTTTGCAGAATTTATTATCTAATGCTGTGAAATATACACCAGCTGGTGGCAGTATCGCAGTTAACATAAGGGTTGTCAGTGGTAAATTTATGATTGAAATTTCTGATACAGGTATGGGTATACCAAAAGCACAACAGGATAAAGTGTTTATGAAATTATTCCGAGCTGACAATGCTAAACAGTCAGAGACAGAAGGAACTGGGCTGGGTTTGTATATTATCAAGTCTATTGTGGATCAGGCGGGTGGAGAAGTATGGTTTGAGTCTGAGGAAAATAAAGGCACCACTTTCTATGTTTCTTTCCCAATAGAGGGTATGAAGAAAAAGGATGGTTTGAAGCAATTAGATATGTGATAGGTGTTAGTTTATTAATAATTAGGTATAATATAAGAATATATGAATTATAAAACCATATTAGTAATAGAAGATGAAAAACCTTTACTGGAGGCTATAGATATTAAATTAAAAAAAAGTGGTTTTGAGGTAGTGACCGCTAGAACAGTAGAGCAAGCAAAAAATTACGCTCAAGATATAAATCAAATCGATGCTATTTGGTTGGATCATTATCTGATGGGTAAGGAGAACGGTTTAGATTTTGTAGTTTGGTGTAAGGAGGAAAGTAATGAAAAATTTAAAAAGATACCAATTTTTGTGGTTTCTAATACAGCTACTCCAGATAAGGTGGCTAGTTATATGAGTCTAGGAGTTAATGATTATTATGTTAAGGCTAATTTTAGATTAGATGAAATTATTGATAATATAACTAAAAAAGTTTTTGGAGTTGTTTAAAAATATGAAAAAAATACTCATAGTTGAGGATGAGGTATCTCTTCGCGGAGCTCTCCGTAATAAATTGGAAAGTGAGGGTTTTATCGTTCTTGAGGCCGGAGATGGTGAAAAGGGTTTGGAAATCGCTTTAAAGGAACACCCGGACTTAATTTTATTAGATATTATTATGCCTAGGGCGGATGGTTTTGTTATGTTGGAAAAAATGCGTTTGGACCCTTGGGGTATGGGGGTTGGGGTTATGATCCTTAGTAATTTAAATGATCAGGCTTATATATTAAAATCTTTCCGGGATAATGTTTATGATTATATAATTAAAACAGACATTAAAATTGAAAGTTTGGTAGAAAAGATAAAAGCTAAATTAGCTAGTTAATAGTGGTTTGTATTTTGGGGTTTTTACTGTTAAAATATAATCATGTCAGATAATAAAAAAAGGATATTAATCGCAGAAGATGAAAAACCTCTAGCTAGGGCTATTTCTCTTAAATTAGAAAAAGAAGGTTTTTTTACGGAAATGGTTTCTGATGGTGAGGAAGTTGAAAAAAAAATTATTTCAGAAAAATATGATCTTATTTTAATGGACCTAATGATGCCAAAACTTGATGGCTTTTCTGTCTTAGAAAAAATGAAGGCGGATAATCTAAAAATTCCTGTTATCATTATGTCTAATTTGAGTCAAGAAACTGATAAAGCTAGGGTAACTCAAGCTGGTGTCTTGGCATATTTTGTAAAATCAGACATTAAACTATTTGAAGTGGTAACTTTTATTAAAGAAACATTAAAAATAAAATAAAATATGATTGATAAAATCTTTTTACAAAGAAAGGTTTTGACTGAGCAGAATTATATAACAGCTGATGATGCCAAGGCGGCTGATGAATTTCAGATGACCGGTAAGGGTAGTTTTGCTGATTACTTACTTCAGGAAGGAATAATTAACAAAGACACTCTGGGTTTAGCTATCGCTGAATATTTCAAACTCTCTTTTACGGATTTAGATGTCTTAGCTCCTTCTGATAAAGAACTTGCTCTTATCCCTGAAACCTTGGCCCGGGAGTACCGAGTAGTTTTTGTTAAAGAAAAGGATGGAGAAGTAACTATTACCACAGATGATCCTGAAAGGAAAAATTTAGTTAGTGAATTAAAGAAAGTCTTTTTAAAAAAGAAAATTGTTCTGACCTATGCCTTTTCTGGGGGTATTGATGTTGTTTTATCTCGTTACCAAAAAGCATTAAATACCAGATTTTTTGAAATTATAAAGAAGGAAAATAGAGTGGCGCCAGAGATTTTTGAGGAAATTATTAAAGATGCTATCTCTTACCGTGCTTCAGATATTCATTTTGAGCCACAAGGATCTGAAGCTGTTATCCGCTTTCGTATTGATGGTATGCTCCGCCTAGCGGGAGCAATTTCTAAAGAATATTATGAAAATGTTTTAAACAGAATAAAAATCCAGTCTAATTTAAGGACGGATGAACATTTTATGCCACAGGATGGTGCTATTCGTTTTGTGACTAAAGATAATTCAGTGGATTTACGTGTCTCTATTGTTCCTACTCTTGATGGAGAAAAGGTGGTAATTAGAATTCTAGCGGAATATATTAGGGGGCTTACCTTTGTGGATTTGGGTTATTCTGATACTCATATTGATATTATTGAGGCGGCCGCCAAGAAACCTTTTGGTATGATTTTAGTGTCTGGTCCTACTGGTTCCGGAAAAACTACTTCTCTTTATGCTTTGATTAAGAAGTTGAATACGCCAGAGACTAATATTACCACCATTGAGGATCCGGTAGAATATAGAATGGCGGGGACAAATCAAATACAAGTAAACGTTAAAACTGAATTAACTTTTGCTAAAGGACTACGCGCTATTGTACGTCAGGATCCAAATATAATCTTAGTGGGAGAAATTCGTGATGAAGAAACAGCAGAAACTGCCGTAAATGCAGCCTTAACTGGTCACCTGCTATTATCTACTTTTCATGCTAATGATGCCGCTACGAGTATTCCAAGGTTATTGGAAATGAATATTGAGCCTTTTCTTCTGGCTTCAACCTTAGAACTGATTATTGCTCAACGTTTAATTCGCCGTATTTGTGAGACTTGCCGTTATAGCTATAAGGAAAAAGTTAGTAATTTAAAAAAGATTTTACCTGAGGTTGGTAGTTATTTTGGTGGTACAGATATAACTTTATATAAAGGTAAGGGTTGTCCCGTTTGTAATGATACCGGTTATAAAGGGAGGACATCTGTGGTGGAGATGATTGAAATTACGCCAGCGATAAAAGCTTTAATTATTAAGAAGCCTTCTTCAGAAGAAGTCTGGGTATTGGCTAGGGCTGCCGGGTCTACTTCTATGTTTGAGGATGGTATGGAAAAAGTAAAGATGGGTATTACCACTATTGAAGAGGTTATTAGGGTGGCTTCATCAGTAAAAATATCTTTAAACTAGAGTTAGATATTAAAAATTAATGAAAGATAATTTTAAAATAAAATTTAGAATATTTACACGAGCTTTGTTCGTTAAAACACGCTCTTTTGCTCTTCATGATGAGTCAAATTTTTTTATTCAGAATCTGGCGGTCTTGATTGGAGCGGGAATAGGCATCCCAGACGCTTTAGCTTCTGTTTACGAAGAAGTAAGATCATTTAGGATGCGTTCGGCTGTTCGAGAAATAATTAAATCAGTTGATGATGGTTTCCCTTTATCTAAGGCTATTAATTTAGCTGGGATAGTGGCCCCTCATACTTTATCCTTAATTTCACTTGGAGAGATGTCTGGACGGTTATCACAAAATTTACAAGTAGCTTCATTGCAAAATGAAAAAGAAGCTTTATTTCGTTCTCGCGTTCGTTCTGCTCTAGCGTATTCTTCTTTTGTTTTTGTTACTGCCTTGGTGGTGGGTATTGGAGTGGCCTGGTTTGTGCTACCTAAACTAGCTTCCTTTTTCAAAGATCTAAACGCTCCCTTACCACCAATTACAAAAGGTATTATTGCCGTGGGGGTATTTTTACAAGATTATGGTTACGTTTTTTTACCTTTGTTTTTTGTTATTTTTGGAGCTATGGCTTATTTTCTTTTTAGCTTTCCAAAGACAAAATTCATCGGTCACACCATTTTATTTCATGTTCCACTTATCAAAAAATTAATTTTAGAAACAGAAGTTGCTCGTTTTGGTTTCTTTTCTGGCACCATGATAAAAGCTGGGATACCTATCCACACTGTTTTTGGTTTGTTACCAACTACCACTACTTTTGGAAACTATGGTGAGTTATATTCTTTTTTTGCGAGGAAAGTTTTGGAAGGGTCTTCTTTTCAGAAAATGTTTATTGAGTATAAAAATTTAAATAATTTATTCCCCTTACCTGTTCGTCAAATGATTGTTGCTTCAGAAAAATCTGGTACCTTATCAGAGACTCTCTTAAAAATAGGGGCTCTTTATGAAGCAAAGGTGGAATCTACCTCAAGAAATATCCCTGCCTTCTTAGAACCCGCTTTACTTTTATTTATTGGTTGCATTGTGGCGGTTTTAGCCCTTGGTATACTTATGCCGGTGTATAGTCTTGGCCTTTATTTTTAATAAAATATGAAAGGATTTTCTCTAATTGAGATATTGGTAGTGCTTGGAATTATAAGCATTATTGGTTCAGTTTCAGTTGTAACTTATAATACCATGCGTAAAGTTGGGGATGTAAAACACGCCACCTATGTTTTTGTTGATGCTTTAAAGGAAGCTAAAAATAAAGCTAAAATGATGGAATTTGATACGGATTGGGGAGTAAATCTAACTAGTACTGATGCTATAGTTTTTAGCGGCACATCTTATTCTGGGCGCGATACTGATAAAGATAAAACTTATGATCTTCCGGACAACCTTACCTTATCAGGGCCAACAGAAATAGTTTTTACCAAATTTAGTGGTTTACCAAATACTTTTGGCACCACCACTTTTTCTAATGCTTTTGGTACTAGTTCTGTCTCTATTTTAGAGAGCGGAGCTATTAATTATTAATTTATGTTTAATAAGTTTTTTTTAAAAAATAATAAAAGTAAAAACAATAAAGGCATGACCATTGTGGAAACAGTGGTTGCTATTGCTATTTTTGCTATTTTAGCCACCGTTGCTTATGAAATATATATTGGGGTGGATAATTTAGTAAAAAGGGCAGATCAGAAGTCTACTGCTTTATGGTTGGCAGAGGAGGGAATTGAGGCTACACGGTCTATCAGAGATGAAGCTTTTGCAAATTTAACGGATGGTACTTATGGCTTGTCAGATTCTGGAAATAAATGGGTTTTATCTGGTTCCTCGGATATGTCGGGGATTTATGAAAGAGCGGTAAACATTTCTACTATCAGTCCGGTTATAAAAGAAATAATAACAACAGTTAATTGGTCTAGCAAGACTTCACCTACCAATTCTGTTTCTTTGAAATCATATTTAACAAATTGGCATCAGGTAAATTATAATTCCGGACTGACAGTAGATAAATTAGTTATCAATCATGGCCAGTCAAAGGTAAAAGCAGATTTTGCCCCCTATACTATCAGTATAACTGTGGGTACTACTACCACTAATACCGAGGTGGTGGTGGGGGTGGCGAACCAAGTTATTCCGGGTACCTATACTGTGACAGAAACCGAAGATTCAAATTATACTAAAACATTTAGTGAGGATTGTAATTCAAGCGGAGAGGTGACGATGGTAGCTAGCAGTACCAAAGTTTGTTTAATTACTAATGAAGAAAAACCATCTAAACTCCGAGTAAATAAAACAGTTATAAATCATGGTAATAGCAAAGTAGTTTCTGATTTTTCACTTTTAGTGGATTCTAATCCGGTTACTTCTGGTGCGCTAAATATTTTTGATTCAGGGTTACACATTGTGTCTGAAGTTTTGGACGCTGAGTATGAGGTTGCTTATGGTGGGGATTGTGATTCTGGTGGCTCGGTTACTTTGGTGCCAAACACTACAAAAACTTGTTCTGTAACTAACGAGGAAAAACTGGCTTATGTAGTGGTAAATAAAAATATAATTAATCATGGTGGAACAGCGGTTAATTCTGATTTTGCACCTTATAAAGTAGGGGCAACCACGGTTACTCTTGGGGTAACCACTACAAAAAATTCCGGTACTTATACTGTTTCTGAAACAGTTGATCCGGCTTATACCCAAACTTTTAGTGGTGATTGTAATGGAGCTGGTTCTATTACTTTAGTTGGTGGTACAACAAAGACTTGTACTATTACTAATGAGGAAAACCTCGTAGTTCCAATAGTCACAACACCAACTGCGGTTTTTATTTCTACTTCTTCAGCCACTTTAGGTGCTAACGTAATTTCTCCTGGTGTTCCACATTCCATTACCGCTCGAGGAACCTGTTATAGTATTTCACCAAATCCAACTTTAACAAATGGTGCAACTTGTTTAGCGGAAGGTGGAACTGCCCTTGGTATATTCACTCAAATTCGCACCGGCCTTATTCCAGCTACAACTTATTATTATGCTGGTTATGCTACAAACAGCACTGGTACCGGTTATTCGGCTGACGGTACATTTACTACTTTGGCCAATAGTTGTACTGGCACTCCTTGGGGTACTATGTTGAGTGGAACTTCAAATACTGGATATTTAACCTCTTCCGTTACTTATCCAAGCACTTGTACTTCTGAAATAAGAACCTGTACTAATGGCACTCTTTCTGGAAGTTATACTAATACTTCTTGTTCCGTTACCCCTATTGTTCCAACAGTGACAACCGTTTCCCCAGTTACTAGTATTACCAGAACCACAGCGATTGACGGAGGGAACGTTACTTCTGATGGTGGAGCTTCAGTTACGGCCCGTGGAGTTGTTTGGAGTACTTCTATTAACCCAACCATTGCTCTCCCTACAAAAACTTCAGATGGAACAGGCACTGGTTCATTTACCAGTAGCCTTACTTCACTTACCTGTAATACTCTTTATTATATCAAAGCTTATGCTACAAATAGTGCCGGAACCGCTTATGGTTCTCAGGTAACATTTACCACCGCGGTTTGTAGTACAATTAGTTATGTGGGCCAAGCTACATCTAACACCACCTCGGTTACTCTTCCAACCCATAATGTTGGAGACCTAATGATTGTCTTTGCTTATCGAAGTAGTAATAACACTGTGCCCACTGTACCCGCTGGTTGGACGACGATCAATAGTTCTAGTGGAGCTAACAACTCAAGTGTTCAGGCCTACAGAATAGCCACTGGTAGTGATACCGCTACTGGCTGGACAAATGCTACTCAGCTCGTAGCCTTGGTTTATAGGGGAGTATCTACCACTAGCCCAATTGGTACGGTTGGGGTTCCACAACAAGCCAATAGTAAAATAGTTACCTATCCCGCTTTAGCTCTCAGTGTTACTAACGGTACTTCCTGGGTTGTTGGTTCAGCTGGAGCAGCAAGTATAATTAGTACATTAGAAACCCCTCCAGTAGGAATGACTCTCCGAAATAATGTCGTTGGCGCCTCGGCCGAAGCTTCTGGTTTTGATACTAATGGAGGAGTTTCTTCTTGGACTGCTAAAACTGTTACAATAAGTGCCGGTAATGTTAAGTGGAGTTCTAAGACATTAGAAATAAAATCCCAATAATTTTATGGAGAAAAAAAATATTTTTAAAATAAATAAAAGGGCCTGCCCCGCGAAGCTTAAGCGAAGTGGGGGAATGACTTTAGTGGAGACACTAGTGGCCATTGCTATTATGTCCATGCTCATACTTTCCGTGGTTTCGCTTTTAGTTGATACTTCTAAGAGTGAAAAAAGAAATAGGGTTTTAACTGAAGTGGAATATCAAGCTTCAGCTATTATTTATGAGATTGCGCAGTCTGTAAGAAATGCGAGTGCTATTACTAGTCCGGCGGTAGGAGCCACATCTACTTCCTTAACCTTGGCTTTGGTCTCTAGTCCAAGTGAGGACCCTACAGTTTTCTCTACTTCTACCTCAGCTATTGTAGTTTCCAGAGGTGGTGGAGGAAATACTGAACTTTCTAGTAGTATGGTAGAAATAACAAGTCTAGTTTTTGAAAATATTTCTGCACCAGACACTAAAGGGGCTGTTAGAATTAGTTTATCTATTCGGGGTGTTAATCCAAATAATAAACCAGAGTTAGAATACTCTACTACGAGAACCACAACTGTAACATTGAGATGAAAATAATAAAATTAAAAAATAATAAAGAAGATAAGAGTGGTTTTGCTTTACTGTATATAATGCTAGTTTTGGCGAGTGTAGTGGTGGCCTTATCTCTTGCCGCTAATCAGAGTGGTTTTTTCTCAGCTAACAGGCTAAAATCTTACACCACATCAGCGGATGTGCGTATGATAGCTATGTATTGCGGGGAGAACTTATTAATGGAAATTAGAAATAATGTAAATTTTACTGGTACTGGTACATTGAGTTATGATGATGGATCATGTCTTTATGCTATCTCTGGTTCTGTCCCTAATATAACTATTGCTATTACTGCTTCTAAAAATAATTTATATAAAAAGCTAACCATTACCACGTCTCAACTTTATCCTACAATTACCTCTACTTGGTTAGAGACGAATTAGTTTAAAAAGGTATTTATTTAGTTAAATATTCCGAGTCCTATTTTAGGTTCTCTGGTAGTAAATTCCAAACAAGGAGAAATGTGCTCCTCATCATATCAAAAATCTTTTTGCTTTCAATAACAATGGCAATTTCTTCTTCATAAGAAATAAGACAGACTTTGTTGTTACCATAAACCAAGGTCTCCACATCCACGGGGAAGCTGGCTTCGGGAATAGTTTTGACTTTTATCTGGTCTTTCTCGGCTTCATCTACACGCCTTTTCATGTCAGCACTATTAGGAATCAGCGCTTTATACCAGATATTTTTTTTCTTTCTTTGTGGAATATACAATTCGTCAAAGAAATCAGACTGCATATTTTTATAATTAATTTTTCTCGGAAACCAGGCCAATACTTCCTGGTCTGGGTACTTGAGTACGTCTTTGAATACCTCCTTTAAGCCTTCAGTACCTTCAAAATAACGCACAATTGGCTTTTTATCAATCAAGTTTGAAATAGAGAGAAGTTCAGGAATTATTTTAGAGATTGTTTGTTTCCTTTCCTCCATCTTTTTCTCTAGACTCCGAGGATCCTCCGCATATATAAAAGTCTTTCTGCCTTTTTTAATTCGGCTAATTAAGGCCAAATCCTTCAGTGCCTCAAGAGCTAGGTAAGTGGTGGTTCGTTTAACACCAGATTTTTGGGCAATGCGGGCGATTGTGGTTTCTCCCAGTTCTAGTACTGCTAAATAAACCCTAGCTTCAGTCTCACTAATTCCCACACTCCTTAAATCTTTTATGTTCATATCTATAAATATTATATTATGTCGTCAAATATGTCAACATAATATACTGTTGATAACTCATAAATATCTATATATATAAACATATTTATGATATTAAACATTAAATATATGTTGTATATAACCTATTTTATGACAAATTGTAAAAACATGTTATTATTATTTTAGATATTTTAAGCCAATAAGATATCAACATCATTCTTTGATTAGTCATCGGTTTGATGTATAATATTAAAATTATTAGTTATTAGTCTAAT
>JBIIYK010000015.1:0-13751 GCA_044346845.1 Minisyncoccia bacterium
ACCACTGAAGCATCCATTACTGTCTTATCTCCAAATGGTGGAGAAACTTTTGTACAAGGAAGTGATAGTTTAATAAAATGGAATGGTGGTAAATACCCAGTTAAGATTGGTGTTGTTAAGGATACTTTTCCAAAAGACAGGACTGTGCTTGGCTGGATTCAGTTAAAAGGTAATCCTAATGATCAGATATATTGGGACACTAATCGTATTGGTGATTTATCTGGTAAGGAGTGGTGGACGGTTACTCCAGGGTCATACAAAATAATCGTGGTTGCTCCAGGAAAGAACGGTAATCAGTGTTTCAGTGCAGAACCTGATTGTAATTATGATGTTAGTGATTCATACTTTAAAATCACCGCTCCACCCACTCCCGTGGTCCCATCAATAACTGTTTTATCACCAAATGGTGGAGAGAAATTGGTGCAAGGTAAACAATATGCAATCACTTGGAATGGAAATATGTTATCAACAGTATTCGCCTCTTTGGTACCAGCAAATTCTACCGGTAATGGAGAAGGCGTAATAGGTATTATTGGTAATGTTTCTTCTGGTAATACTATTTATTGGGATCCTAAAAGTGTTTTTACTGATTCTAATAGTGGTGCAGAAATTGCTGTTAAACCCGGAACATATAAAATTTACTTAGTTGGAAATTTAGCTGGCGTTGCTGGTAAGACAGTAAATGACATGAGTGATTCATACTTTAAAATTGTTGCTCCTGTTGTTACTCCAATAAATGGAGTCTGTAGCACAGCTCTTAATACGTGTGAGTCTGGAACTTTTTCTGATCTTGTAGATACAGCTACTAGTTATCTTTGGACCTGTAATGGTCTAGATGGTGGAAAGAATTCTTCATGCTCTAGAATTAAACCAATTGTGACTCCGATTGCTACACCTATAAACGGTGTCTGTGGCGGAAAAGATACTTGTACTTCTGGTACCTTTGTTGATATTGCTGATACGGAGGCAGATTACCTTTGGAAATGTAAAGGTACAGATGGTGGGACAAACTCTTCTTGTTCTAAGCCAATTCCTCCGGCCGTCACACCAGTAGATGCTGTTTGCGGTGTAAAGTTAAACGTTTGTACCTCTGGAAATTTTGTAGATCTTGATGATACTGCCACAGATTATAAGTGGAAATGTAAGAGTATTACTGGCGGAGCAACCGCTTGGTGTTCTAGGGTAAAACCAGTTACAGAAGCTAATTCAGATCAGAATTACGCCACCGCTCTTGGTGGTTGGGATTCATTTGTTAAACTTCTTAAGTCCCTATAGTAAAAATGTAAAAGATGAAAGAGCTGTAAATCAAATACGGCTCTTTTGTTTATCCACATTTAAAATTGTAGTTTATACTGTGAATGTTATAATGATAAGGAAGTCGGAGCTTTTATAAATTTAGCGTATTTATTAATCTAATTATTAATTTAATGAAGAAATATTTCTCTAGAGGTGTTCTTGCAACTTTTATTATTGCTACCGTTTTTGTTTTAGGAGCTTTTATGCCGTCAGCTAAAGTTAGTGCTGATGCGTCATCTACTTGTGACCTGATTAATCTTTTGGTAATGATTAACGTGATTCCAGCTCAAAATGCTACCCAGGTGTTAGCAACTTTTAATTGTTCTGCTGTTACGGCCACCACTACAGCAACAACGACAAATAATATGGCCACATCAACTGCAACCAGTACCCCTATTAGCGTCCTATCACCAAACGGTGGAGAACGATGGGTACAAGGTTCGGCTCATAATATTACTTGGCAAGATCTAAATACGTATGCCACTACTACTAACTATGGTGTTTATTTAAACAATATTTGTCGGCACGGTATAGATTGTGGAACGATTACTATAGCTACAAATATTTCCACAACATCATATGCGTGGAACATAGCTTCATCAACGGTGCCAGTTGGGGAGTATAAGGTAAGAGTTTGTAATTATAATAATAGGGATAATTGTGATCTAAGCAATTCGTCTTTTAGAGTAATAGCAGCGTCTACAACTACCCCGATAAGTGGAGTCTGTAGCAACATAAAAGACACTTGTACTGTTGGTAATTTTGTTGATATTGCTGACTCTACTACTACTTTTCTCTGGACCTGTGCTGGTGCAAACGGAGGAGCTACTTCTACTTGTTCTAAATTAAAACCAACTGTTACTCCAGTAAGTGGTGTCTGTAGCAACATAAAAGATACCTGTACTGTTGGAAATTTTGTTGATATTGCTGACTCTACCACTACTTTTCTCTGGACCTGTGCTGGTGCAAACGGAGGAGCTACTTCTACTTGTTCTAAATTAAAATCAGTCGCTACTACAACGAATGGTACTTGCGCCTCTATTGTGAATACCTGTACCACTGGTACTTTTGTTGATATCGCTGATGAAGGATATGCGCATCTCTGGAAATGTAAAGGCGTAGACAGTGGAACCAATGATAATTGTTCTAAAACTTGCGGGTCACTTTCTTCAGGTGAATCATTAGCGGTTGGGAAGTCTATTAACTCATGTGACGGAAAGTATAAATTTACCTTGGAACCTAGTGGAAGTGCGGTGCTTTACTCTGGTTCTGATGTCTTATGGTCAACAAAGCCTAATGGTAAGACTGCTAAAAACATTACCTTAGAGACTAATGGTAATTTTGTTATTCGTGATACTAATGGTGGAACAATCTGGATGACAACCAAGGCGGGGACACCAAACGCCTTTAGGGTACAAAAAGATGGTAATCTTGTTATTTATGATGTTTCTGGTCGGGTTATCTGGGCTTCGGGGACAATGGTTAGATAATCTAATTTCAAATAAAGACCGCTTGCCTTTTAGGCAAGCGGTCTTTATTGACTTTGTTTTTTTATCTGCTAATATTATCTTTACTGCGTTTGACCTAACTAAATCATTTAGATTTTGGTTTGGTTTTATGTCAGTGTATTTTTAATTTAGAAATGTCGGTTTCCAAATTAAAATATTTTATAAATTATTAGTTTACCCGAAGAAGTTAATTTTAATTTTTCAGGGTTTAATTATTAGTTGGATGGGCTGAGTCAGCGTTCTCGCGCACTCTGTCTAGACAATTAAAAACAAAATTATGGCAGAAGTTTTCAATCGAACAAAGCCACACGTTAACGTCGGTACTATCGGCCACGTTGATCACGGCAAGACTACTTTGACCGCTGCAATGCTAAACGTATTGCATCGCGCAGGTAAGAACGTAAAGTTACGAGGGGTTAATGAAATTGACTGTGCTCCAGAAGAGAAGGCTCGTGGTATTACCATTGCTCTTTCTCACAACGAGTACGAATCAGATGCAAGACACTATGCACACATAGACTGTCCTGGTCACGCTGACTTTATTAAGAACATGATTACTGGTGCCGCTCAAATGGACGGTGCTATCCTTGTGGTAGCTGCTACTGATGGTGTTATGCCACAGACCAGAGAGCACATCTTGCTTGCAAAACAGGTGGGTGTACCAAAGGTTATCGTTTTCTTGAACAAGTGTGATATGGTGGATGATAAAGAGTTAATTGACTTGGTGGAAGAAGAAGTCCGCGAGCTCTTAACTAAACAAGGTTTTGACGGTAAAGATGCTCCGGTTATCCGTGGCTCTGCCCTTAAGGCTCTTGAGGCTACCGGTATTGATGATGAGTGGTCCAAGTCCGTTTTGGCTCTTGTAGACGCTCTTGATACCTATATTCCAACTCCAGTTAGAGATGTTGAAAAGCCTTTCCTTATGCCAATTGAAGATATTTTCTCAATTGAAGGAAGAGGGACCGTAGTAACTGGTAGGATTGAAAGAGGAGTCCTTAAATTAAACGAGGAAGTAGAAATTGTTGGTATCAAACCAACTACCAAAACCGCTGTTACTGGTATTGAAATGTTCAATAAGCAGCTTGATACCGGTATGGCTGGAGACAACGCTGGAATCTTACTCCGAAGCACTAAGAAAGAAGATGTGCACCGAGGTCAGGTTCTTTGTAAGCCAGGTTCTGTAACCCCTCATACTGAATTTGAGGCAGAAGTTTACATTTTGAAGAAAGAGGAAGGTGGCCGCCACACTCCATTCTTCTCAGGTTACAAACCACAGTTCTACATGAGAACTACTGATGTGACCGGAGATGTGACTCTTGCTGAAAAAGTAGAGATGGTTATGCCAGGAGATACTGCTACCTTTAAAGTTAAATTGGTTGCTCCAGTTGCTCTTGAGGAAAAGCAGAGATTTGCTATCCGTGAAGGAGGCAAGACTGTTGGTGCTGGTTCTGTTACTAAAATTATTGCTTAATAAGCTAATTTCAAAATAGGTACGTCCCTAGTTTGAAAAAATACAATCATGGAAGAAAAAATAATTAAAAAGACCGTTAAGAAAACTGCTAAAGTAGCTTCTAAGGATGTGGTGTCAAAACTCCGCATTCGTATAAGAGCTTATGATAGCAAGATTCTAGACGCTTCAGTCAAGCAGATCATTGATACTGCCTTGCGGTTTGACGTTAAAGTTCTAGGCCCTATTCCTTTACCTACTGAGATAAAGAAATATACGGTCAACCGAGCTTCTTTCGTCTATAAAAATGCGCGAGAACAGTTTGAGATGAGAGTGCACAAAAGGTTGATTGATATTATCAGTCCTTCTGCCAAGGTGGTAGAGGCCCTGACAAATCTTTCTTTGCCTAGTGGAGTGAATATCGATGTGAAGATGATCTAAATTCTTCAGTCTAAATAACCAAAAAACCCTTTTAAAAGAAGGGTTTTTTGGTATTCCAATCTTCCTTGACTTTTTTGTTTGATTATGCTATGATATACAGGAATCTAAGAGTTGGAAAAGTTCTAAAACAAAGGGAACGAAGATGATTAAGAGGTTATTTTTTTTGGTGTTGGCGGTGCTTGCGTTTTTTGGTGGAGTGACGTTGTTGCAACAGCCAGATTTGTCTGTTGAACCTCCGCACTTCGGTACGGGTTTGTTGCTGATAATATTAAGTGTGTCAGCGTCGGTTGTGGCATTTACGGCACGTTCAACCGTGAACAAAGGAGATTGATTTACCCCACTCAGAGCCCCATGCTCTTGGTGGGGTTTTCTGTTGGGGGAAAAACCTTGTGAAGATGATCTAACACAACCGCCCCGTCCATCAGAATGTCCACCCCGCCTTGACTAAGGCGGGGAAAGGGGAAGTGGCGTGCTATTATATTGTGGTGACTCATATCCATAATACTAAATATTTACGACCGGCTCGTAAATCATTAAGAAGTAGTATGACAGAAGAGGAAGTGATTTTATGGAGTGTTTTGAAAAATAATAAATGGGGTTATAAATTCCGCCGCCAGCACAGTATCGGTAAATTTATTGCTGATTTTTTCTGTCCACTGAAAAGATTAATAATAGAGCTTGATGGTAGTCAACATTTAGATAATAAAGAAGCTGATCAAGAAAGGACGAGTTACTTTGAGAGTTTGGGAATAAAAGTAATCAGGTTTTGGAATAATGAAGTAAAGAATAATCTGAATGGTGTAATGATAAGGATGGAAACAGAGCTAAGAGAAAGTGGGGAGAGACCCCTTTCCCCGCCTTAGTCAAGGCGGGGTGGCGAGTCCGCGAGACGGGGCGGTTGTGTTCTTGCATTATTTCTCTTAATTTGCTAGACTCTTGGAACGTGCAAAAAGGAGTGAATAGGGGGATATGAATAAGAATTGATTTATTCATATCGCCGTTATTTCTTTCTTTGTACCAAAAATATAATTTTTAAATAAAATGAAATTCATCCTAGGCGTAAAAAAGAATATGACTCAGGTTTTTGATGAGAAAGGTAATGTTGTTCCGGTAACTGTTTTAGAGGCTGGTCCTATTGTTATTACTCAGGTCAAGACCGTGGCTACTGATGGTTATAACGCTGTGCAGGTTGGTTTTGGTGAGAAGAAAGCTAAAAATATAAATAAAGCTATCAGAGGCCATATCAAAGAGCTTGGTAATTTTAAATTTATCAAGGAATTCAGAATAGAGGATGCTAAGGATTTAGCTAATATGAAAGTAGGAGACAAGATTGACCTATCTTCTTTTAAAGAAGGAGACAAGATTACCGTTTCTTCTATTTCCAAAGGTAAAGGTTTTCAAGGTGTTATTAAGAGACACGGATTTAAGGGTCAACCTAGATCTCACGGTCAAAAACACTCAGAGAGAGCTCCTGGTTCTATTTCTGGAGGTACTAGAGAAGGAGGACGCGTGCCTAAGAAAATGCGTATGGCGGGCCGAATGGGTTCTGATAAGGTAACCATTTCTGGTCTTAAAGTAATTCAGATTGATAGCGCCACCAATGAGCTTTTGGTTTTGGGAGCTGTAGCTGGTAGAAGAGGGACTTTAATTGAGATTGTCAGCTAATTTCCTTAATTTTTAATACTATGAAAAACGAAACTACAAAAATAAATTTAAAGGCTTCCAAGATCGCTGACAAAGTGGTCAAGAAAACTAAAACTGGTGAAGTTAAAACCAAAGCCAGAAAAGAAAAGAAAGATGCTCGTGATACTGAAGTAAAAACACTCGGTGCCCTTGAAGCCCCAGTCTATGATTCTGAAGGTAAGGCCGTGGAAAAGATAAAATTACCTGAAAGCATTTTTGCTCTTCCTTGGAATGCTGACTTGATTCATCAGGTAGTAGTTTCTTTGATGTCTAATAAGAGGACTAACTTGGCTCATACCAAAGACCGTTCAGAAGTTTCTGGAGGAGGTAAAAAGCCTTGGCAGCAAAAGGGTTTGGGACGTGCTCGTCATGGTTCTACTCGTTCTCCAATCTGGGTACACGGAGGTGTGGCTCATGGTCCAAGAAATGACAAGAATTACGATAGAAAAGTAAACAAGAAAATGAAGGCTAAAGCTCTTTTTACTATTCTTTCTAAAAAATTCCGAGACAATGAAGTGTTTTTCTTAGATGGTTTGAAAAGTTCTACTTCAAAGGCTAAGGAAGGTTTAGCTGTTTTGAAAAACCTAAGCAAGATTAAAGGTGGGGAAATGATTTTATCAAAGACAAATAACTCTACCTATATTACTGTTGCCAAAAAAGATACTAATTTAGATAGAAGTTTTAGAAACTTTAGTAATATTAAATTGGATGAATTCAGAAATATTAATCCTTTGGATGTTTTGAATTATAAATATTTAATTATTGACCTTACCGCCGATCCGTTTAAATTCTTAGAAGCTAAAATGAAATAAATAATATGAATGAATTAATCATAAAAAAACCAAGAATTACGGAAAAGTCTGGCATCCAAGCCGAACTTAAAGGTATTTATACTTTTGAAGTAACCACTGCTTCAAATAAAAAAAATATTGCTAAGGCCATCAAAGAAATTTACAAAGTAACTCCAATCAGAATAAATATCACCAATTTACCAGCTAAGAAGGTTATGGCTCGTGGTAAAGTAGGCCGAGTTTCAGGGGTTAAAAAAGCGGTAGTTTATTTAAAGAAGGGGGATAAGATTGAGTTTGTATAATTTTAAAATTTAATATTATGAAGCACTATAAGCCAACAAGTCCAAGCAGAAGACATATGACCGGAATTGAATTCCGTAAGGTTATTACTGCTACTGAGCCTTTGAAATCTTTAACTTTTGGTAGAAAGAGACATGTCGGCCGAAACAATTACGGTAGACTTACTACTCGCCATAAAGGTGGTGGACACAAGAGATTATTCCGAGAAGTGGACTTTATGTATAATAAAATTGATATTCCAGCCAAGATTATTTCTGTGGAATATGATCCAAACAGGACCGCTTTCATAGGTTTAGCGTTGTATGCTGATGGTGAAAAGAGATACGTTCTTCTTCCAAATACTGTAAAAGTTGATGATACTTTTGTTGTGTCAGAGAATGCAGAAATCAAAGTTGGTAATCGTTTGCCTTTAAAGAAGATTGGTGTTGGTACTTTTGTTTATAACGTTGAGTTGAAGCCTGGTAATGGCGGTAAGCTTGGCCGTGCTGGTGGAAACTTTGTTCAAGTAGTAGCAAATGATTCCGGCTATACTCATCTTAAACTTCCTTCTACTGAAGTCAGAAAGGTTATGGATTCTTGTTATGCCTGTGTTGGTGAGGTTTCAAATAATGAAAATAAATTAGTAAACATTGGTAAGGCTGGACGAAACAGATGGTTGGGAATCAGACCTACCGTTCGTGGTACCGCTCAAAACCCTTGTGACCACCCATACGGTGGAGGAGAGCAGAGACAAGGTAGAGGTTTACGCTTTGCCAAGACTCGTTGGGGTAAGCACGTTGGTAAAGGTCAGAAGTCTAGGCTTCCAAAGAAATATTCTAACAACTTGATAGTTTCCAGAAGAAGAGTTGGTAAGAATAAGGGTGAAAAATAAAGAAATAATTGACTTTTGAGGAAAATTTGCTAGTATAACGCTTCATATCTTAAATAAAAAATAAATGGCACGATCAATTAAAAAAGGCCCATACGTAGACGAAAAACTTCTAAAAAAAATAGAGGGTAAAAAGCCTATCGAAACTGGAGTTATCAAGACCTGGTCCAGACGCTCCCAAATTGCCCCTGAGATGGTTGGTTTCAATTTTGGTGTACATAACGGCCGTGAGCATATTGAAGTTTTAGTTTCAGAAGATATGGTTGGTCACAGATTAGGTGAATTTTCTCATACTAAGAAATTCCACCGCCATGGAGGAAAGATGCAGAAAGATCTAGATACCAAGCAGAAAGAAGCTGAAATCACCGCTGCTCAAAGCGCTAAAGTAGCTGTTGAAGCTAAGAAATAATTTTAAATACATGAATATAACTGCTAAATTAAATGATTACAGACAGTCTCCAAGAAAAGTCCGTTTAGTGGCCGGTCTTATTCGTGGTAAGAAAGTAGAACAGGCTTTGGATATTTTAGTGGTTACCATAAAGAGAGCTGCTGACCCTATGATTTCTCTTTTGAAATCTGCTATCTCTAATGCTGAGAATAACTTCTCTCTAAAAGCTGAAGACTTATTTGTTAAATCTTTGACTGTTGATAACGGAGCTATCCTTTACCGCCGAATGCCTCGTGCTCGTGGAGTGGCTTATCCTATCAGAAAGAGAGTTAGTAAAATAAATTTAGTCCTTGGAGTCAAAGAGGATACTAAAGTTTTGTCAGCCCCAAAAGTCGCTAAAAAGAAAATTACTAAATAATAATATGTCACATTCAGTCCATCCATATTCACATAGATTAGGTATCATCAGAGATTGGAAGTCTCGCTGGTTTTTAGCTGATAAAGATTTTAGAAATGCTTTGAAGGCAGATATGTTACTTCGAGAATTTTTGGAAAAGAAAATGCGTGGTCTTTATATTGCTTCTATTGAGATGGAGAGAAATCAGAAGTCCTTCAGAATTATAATTAAAACTTCCAGACCGGGTGTGATCATTGGCCGAACAGGAGAGGGTTCTGTAAAATTACGAAATGATATCGTAAAGTTTTCCAAGAAGAACAAGCTGGTTATTCCAATGGATTTCAAACTTGATATTGAAGAAATAAAGTCTCCAGAGTCAAATGCTGCTATTGTAGCTTATATGATCGCTGAAGGACTTGAGAAAAGAATGCCTTTCCGCCGTGTGATGAAGCAGACCATTGAAAAAGTTATGGCTAACAGAGATGTTCTTGGAGTTAGAATTTATCTTGGAGGAAGACTTGGAGGAGCTGAAATGGCTAGAACTGAAGATTTAAAAAAGGGAAGAATCCCTCTTCAGACCCTACGTGCTGATATTGATTATGCTCAGGAAAAAGCCCATATGACTTATGGTGATATCGGGATTAAAGTTTGGATTTATAAAGGAGATATTTTTGCCAAAAAAGAAGCTAGCGTAAAACCAGCGGTTAAATAATTTTAATACAATAATATGTTAGTCCCAAAAAAAGTAAAATATCGAAAGTGGCAAACTGGCCGTGAAAACCAAGGAAAGATTGGTAATGAAACTCGTGGCACCAGACTGTCTTTTGGCTCTTTTGGTTTGAAAGCTATTTCCGCTGGACGTTTACGCTCACCAGAAGTTGAAGCCGCTAGAAAAACCATCGCTCACTCACTAGGAAAGACCGGTAAACTTTGGACTAGAATTTTCCCAGATCGTCCTTATACTCAGAAACCAGCTGAAGTTAAAATGGGTAAAGGAAAAGGAGATTTACAGGGTTATGAGGCGGTTATCAGACCAGGTAGAATTTTATTTGAGGTTGATGGTATAGATGAAGTAAACGCTAGAGAAGTTTTGAGGAAAGGAGGAACTAAAATTCGTGTTCATACCAAAATTGTTAGCCGACAGATTGTATAACTTGTCTGCGTAAGCAGGATAAAAAAATGAAAGAGTTAATCAAAAAAACAGAAAAAGAGTTGGGACAGATGCTTATAGAGAAGAGAGAGGCTCTTAGAGTTTTTAGATTTTCTATGTCTGGTGGCAAGATCAAGAATTTAAAAGAAGGTCAAAATTTGAAAAAAGAGATAGCTCAGATACTAACTATTCTTAATAGTAAGAAAGTAAATTAATTTAATAAAATGGAAAAGAAAATACAAACAAAAGAAGATAAGGCTGGTAAGATATTTTCTGGTAAAATTGTTTCTACTAAAATGAAAGATACCGCTGTGGTTCTAGTGGAGAGATATACCAAGCACCCTAAATACGGAAAATTTTTGAAGAGACAAAAGAAGTTTAAAGCTCATGATGCCGGTAACAAACACAAAGAAGGAGAGACTGTTCAAATCATTGAAACCAAGCCTATCTCTAAAGATAAGCATTTCATGATTTTGGAGAAATAATTTTAAGATAAAACCATGATACAAGATAAAACATTAGTAACCATCGCTGATAACACTGGAGCCAAAATAGGCCGAGTTTTTAAAGTGCTTGGTTCTTCTAAGAAGTTCATAGCTCAACTAGGTGATGTTGTGGTTCTTTCCATCCAAAAGGCTGAGCCAAGAAAGTCTGTGAAGAAGAAGGATGTGGTTTATGGTGTGGTGGTCAGACAAAGAGCGGCTTACAGAAGAAAAGATGGTTCTTATATTCGTTTTGATGAAAATGCAGTGGTTACCATTGATAAAGCCAAGGGTGAGCCTATTGCTGGACGTGTTTTTGGTCCTATTCCTCGTGAAATTGCGGAAAGAGGTTTCCAAAAAATTGCTTCTTTAGCGCCTGAGATTGTATAAATAATAATATGAAAATAAAGAAAAATGACAGTGTAGTAGTTATAGCTGGTAAGGATAAAGGTAAAACCGGAAAGGTGGCTAAGGCTATGCCTAAAGATGATTCAATTATTATTGAAGGTGTAAATTTGAAGAAGAAACACGAACGCGCTAGAAAATCTGGTTCTAAGGGGCAAATTGTGGAGAGGGCTATGCCTATCCATGTTTCCAATGTCATGCTCTTGGAAGGAAAGAAAGGTGTGCGTGTTGGTAAAAAAGAGATTGGCGGAAAGAATATCCGCGTGAGTAGAAAAACTGGTAAAGAAATATAAATAATATTATGAAAATTTTAACCGCTAAAGAAAAACAAGCTACCGCCTTTGAGCATTTGAAAGAAGCTCAAGGTTATAAGAACGCTATGCAAGCGCCAAAATTTACCAAGGTGGTAATAAACGTTGGTATTGGTTCTCTTAAAGATAAGAAGAAGATCGAGACCATTGTAGACAGATTGACTAAAATTTCTGGTCAAAAACCAGCTCTCCGTGGATCAAAGAAAAGCATCGCGGCTTTCAAGGTTCGCCAAGGTGATCCAGTAGGTCTTACCGTTACCTTAAGAGGAGCTAGAATGTTCAGCTTTATTGATAAGCTTGTCTTTGTGGCTTTCCCTCGAACTAAGGACTTTAGAGGTTTGTCTAAGAAGGGAATCGATGAGATGGGTAACTATTCAATTGGTATCAAAGAAAATACTATTTTCTCAGAGACTGCTGATGAAGACCTAAAAGATGTTTTTGGTATGACTATCACGGTGGGCACTACTGCTAATAATAAAAAAGAAGCTCAGGCCTTTCTTTCATACATCGGTTTTCCTTTTAAGAAAGAAGAAGTAGAAGAAAAGAAAGAGAAGAAGGAAAAGAAAGAAGTTAAAAAATAATTTAAAAAATACCCTCGAAAGCGAGGGTATTTTTTTGTGCTATAATATTGTGATGCTAAACATATTTAAAAAACAACTTTTAGGA
This sequence comes from Minisyncoccia bacterium, assembly GCA_044346845.1. Taxonomy (GTDB): domain Bacteria; phylum Patescibacteriota; class Minisyncoccia; order Phycocordibacterales; family GWA1-40-21; genus CAIJXO01. The sequence goes on from JBIIYK010000015.1 coordinate 12,134, forward strand.
GAAAAGAGTGTGGGGGAGAATGTGCCGAAGGCTTTTATTTTTATTGGCCGATCTGGTTGTGGTAAGGGAACTCAGGCGGATTTATTAATGGCTCATTTATGTAGAGCGGGGGACAAGCTTTGCAAGACTGTTCATATAGAAAGCGGTGCTTTGTTGCGTGAGTTTGCTAAAGGTGATAATTATACTCAAAATAAAATCAAAGATGTTTTAGGTGGTGGGGTCTTGGTCCCTGAATCTATTATTGTGGCTTTATGGACAGATTATTTAATTGCTAATTTTACCGGGACAGAGAATTTAGTTTTTGACGGCACACCTAGGAAACTTCATGAAGCACAGCTTTTAGACAACGCCCTACAGTTTTATGGCATAGAAAAACCAGTGGTGGTTTATGTAAATGTCAGCCGTGCGTGGTCTGAAAAGAGGCTTGAGGGACGAGCAAGAAAAGATGATACTCCAGAAGCCATTGCCAGAAGGTTGGCTTGGTTTGAGACAGAGGTGGTGAAAACCATAGATTTTTATCGTAACAGTAATTACTATAACTTTATAGATATTAATGGAGAACAGCCAATTGAAGATGTTCAGAACGAAATCCTTGCTAAATTAGGCTTAAATTTGTAGTATTAGGGCATGGCCGTAACTATAAAAACACCCGAGGAAATAGAGATATTGAGGGAGGGAGGTAAAAGACTGGCCTTTATTTTGGCTGAGGTGGCCAAATCTGTACAGGCTGGAGTCTCTACTCTAGATCTAGATAATCTGGCTAGAAAACTAGTAGAAGAAGGCGGGGATAAAAGCGCTTTTCTGAACTATAAACCAGCGGGGATGAAACGTCCTTACCCGGCTTCTATTTGTGTTTCGATAAATGACGCGATTGTTCATGGTATACCAAATGAAAACCCTCAGATAATAAAAGAAGGTGACATTGTTTCCTTGGATATGGGCTTGAACCACAAAGGGCTTTTTACAGATTCAGCTGTTACTGTTGGGGTGGGTGAAATAGATAAAGCGGGAAGGGATTTAATTGAAGCCACCAGACTCTCACTTTATGAAGGAATAAAAGCTGTTAAAGCTGGAAATCACGTCCGAGATATCAGTTACGCTATTGAGCGTTACGTTAGACCAAAACATCTGGGTATTGTAGAGGAACTTTGTGGGCATGGAGTTGGTTATAAAGTGCATGAAGATCCATTTGTTCCAAATTTTTGTTTAGAGGATCAGGGAGAAAAATTGAAAGCTGGTATGGTGATAGCTATTGAACCAATGTTAAACGAAGGCAGTAAGCATATTGTGCTGGATGAGTCTGACGGTTACACTTATCGCACGGCTGATGGAAAAAGAAGTGCTCATTTTGAACATACTATTGTGGTGACTAAAAATGGAGCAGAGATACTAACTGAACTTTAGCGCCTAGATGTTTTATAGTTTTTAAATATGATATAATTCTTTCAAATGGTTGAAGGAAGTTTTGAAAAACTGGAACAAAAGTTTAGCTCTCCTCAAGAGGAGTTGGACTATTTGCGTGGAGAGGTAGCTAAACATGAAAGGTCTCTTTTAGAAAAAGGGGAAACAGTTCCAAGAGAAGAAATAATTACGGACAAAATAATCGATTACAAAGGGA
>JBIIYK010000039.1:0-4037 GCA_044346845.1 Minisyncoccia bacterium
ATAAATAATAAATTATGATTATGAAAATGGGAATGGAAATGCCCTCTGGGGCTGATGAGAGTGTAGGGGCGGAGCAACCTAAGGCGGATTCACCGGAATATTGGGCAAGGAAGGGAGAGTCTGTGGCAAAGATTGAGATGATGGGGTTAGGTAAAATGACACTTGCTGACGCAAAACAAAAACTTGAGGAACTGAATTCTACTGTGACTGATGGGATGCCTTGGAGATTCGCGGGTAATCAGGATTTAACAGATGTGTATTTATGGGAGAATTCTGGTCCACAAGCGGCAGATATTACAGAGAAAAATTTTGCTAACGGTCCTCAAGATTATTTTACTTGGTTTGCTAATAATGATGGTACTTTTGGCCGAGCATCCGGATCGGCTTTTACAGAAAGTCGTCCTTTTACTGAAACCGACAAGAATAAAGACTTTGATGCTGATGTACGTTTTGTTCGTGATAGAGCCTAAAAAGTTTAATCCTAAACAACTTAAACCAACTAAAAAACCAGTCTTACGCAAGACTGGTTTTTTATTTGTTATTTTCTTTTTCTATTAATTCTCTGAGTAAAGCGTTTGGATCAAAGACTTCTGAATGGTCTTGAATGAATTTGGCTAAAGAAAGTATTAGTTTTATGATTTCGTCATTTCTTATTTCAATAAAGACTTCATCATCCATAGAAACAAGATAAGCTTGATCCTTAACAATAAATATCTGACTAGCGTAATCTAAATATTTTGCTTCAATATTCTGTACTCTGATGGACCGGCCCTCAAAACCTTTGGCCCACTCTATTCCAAATGTTTGGGCTTGATTCTTAAATGAATCTACGGAGGCAATCAACTCTGAAGTCATACCAGCCTCCTTTTCTTGTCTATTGAGAGCATTTATTTTGTCTACACCTAAAACTTTATTCCAGGAGTCTATAACTAAATCACCGCTGATGACAATCAATCTTTCTTTGGGGTATCTAGTGATTATGCTTGAGAGCAATTTAAAAATTTGATCCTTGCCTTTGTGAATTAATATTTGCATCTTGTCGGATATAAATATTCTTTCTTGTGTCTTAGATAGCTCCTCTGTTAAACAGAATCTAGCTTCGTCTAATAATTTGTTTATATTTTCACTAGAATTTTTACTCCAACTTATTTTTTTACCTATTTTGTGATGTAAAATTAAACCACGTTCAGTTAGTTTATTAAGGGTTAGGTAAATAGTAGGGCGGGGGATCTGACAGCGTTTAGCCAGTGTGACTGGAGTATCATTTCTATCTACCAATTCAAGAATTATCCGCTCGTTTTGATTGAGTTGGAGTAGCTTTGTTAGACTGTTGGAAGTCTCTTTCATTCATAAATATTAGCAAAATGGTTAAAAATGTCAACTTTCCTGACATCTGACATTGTTTAACACTCCTTATATTTAAAGCATATTTTGTATTTTGTTGCCCAACGAGTGTGTTTATTTGTTAATATCATATTTTTGATGTATAGTTTTTATGTTGGGTTTTATTAATTAACACTGTTGTAATAGTGAATATGAAAAATATATATAAAATAATTGGCTCTATACTTATTCTTATACTTGTTGTTGTGGTAATGGCGATGTTTATTAATGATGACAAACAGTCAAAGGAGCTAAATTTTGGATTGATTACTGGCCTTAGTGGTGATTATGCTGTGGTCGGAGAAAGTTTTGTGAAGGGCGTGACCTTGGCCCAGGAGGAGTGGAATATAAAAAATCCAAATCAACAAATAAAAGTTATAACTGAAAATGATGAGTTTGATGCTAAAAAAGGATTATCTGCATATAATAAATTAATTAATATTAACCATGTTGATGGTCTTATAAATATGACCACCCTAACTATGGATGTTATCTACAGTGATGTTGTTAAAACCGGTTTACCTGTGGCACAAGGTTTTGAACAGGGTATAGATGCTAAAAATGATAATATTATTCAACTTTGGCCAGGAAATGTTCCAGCAGAAGCTAAGCTCGGCGAGTATGTTAAAAACCAAGGTTATAAAAATGTGGCTGTTTTTGTGGATAATAGTTCATCCTTTTTCACTCAAGCCTTAAATGGATTTAAGAAAGGTTATGACCTACCTCTAACTGAATATAAAGTAAGTTCTGATGTAGCGACTCTTAGATCAAGTGCGCTCAAAATGGTAGAAAATAACCCAGACGCTGTTTTCTTTTTGGTCCAACCAGATAAGGGAGCCATTCTTTTGAAAGAACTAATTAAGGTATCCAAAATTAAATATCAGTTCGTCTTTGACGCCAATCTTCAAACTGGTTTTGAAACTTACACTAAATTGTTAGGCGATGCCAATATTTTAAATGGAAGTATTGTCTTTGTTGTACCTAATGTTTACAGGCAGGAATTTATGGACGCTTTCAAGAAAAGGTTTAACGAAGAGCCGGCTATTGGAGCTGAAACTGGTTATAATGCCTTTGTTTTGCTTACTAAAAGCTATAATACAGATAAGGCAGTCTGGATTAAGAATATGCAAAAAGCCAGCTTTATTGGTGCTGATGGCGCTATAAAGTTTGATGAAAATGGTGTGCGAATTCCTGAGCTTAAAATTGGAGTTGTTGAAAATGGTAAGCTACCAAATTAATTTCCTACTCTCTTACTTTTTTAGAATCCCAGGCGAGTTCAAAGATGGCGCGCATCATACCGTGGATGGCGGAATCTTCAATGACTACGCCAGCTAAGTGATTTTCTTTGAAGTTTATTATGGAAACTTTATTCGGCGCATAAATAGTTATTTCTGTGGCTGAAGGGAAAGTACTTTTATCTACATGTTTAAAGATAGGCCAATATTTTCTGTCTATATCTTTATAAGCTGTTTCTCTAGCTTGCCTGTCTTCTTCTGTATCAGGGAGGATCGCTCTAGTGGTTATCCCGACCTTTTCTTTGGCTTTAAAATAATTACTGGAGACTGATTTGGAGACAAATTTTACAAACTCTTTGGCGTTCGTAAAAGCTAGCATCTCATATGGCTTGGTTACGCTTACCATGTCCTCATAGATAGAAAAAATTCCATCCTTACCGGTGTAGTAAGTAATTTTAGGACTATCTGATCCGGTATTATAGATATTATTAATTTCAGGAATAATCTGGTTTAGATTATTAATAGTATCTTTGGCAGTTTGTAATTTGGTATTGGCATGACGTAAAATCTTTTCTGGTTGTTCTACTTGATAAAATATTTTATTTTTCTTTTCAATTTCATTGACAATGCCACGTATAGAAAGAGCAACTAAAATATTATAAACGGTAGAGCGGCGTATTCCGGAGTATTCAGCAATACGAGAGGGGAAGGCGCCTTTTAATTCTAATACAGAGACATAAACTAGGGCTTCCTTATCAGTAAAACCTGATTTGGTAAGTCTCTGGACTAGGCTTTTATTTTGGATCTCCATTACTTCATGTTAGCAACAGGCTAAATTTTGTCAACATGTACCGACAAAATTTAATGTTATTCACGATATCCTTGTTTTTAGGCTTATTTTGTAAACTATTGACGGTGTGATAGCACAACTATCAATAGACATGTTATATTATCCTTGTCTAGTCTAGTAGTTTTATTAATTAATTAGAAATAGCGTCCCACTTTAATGGACAGTTGTGTGACGTGATTTTGAAAAATCATATGGAAAATAAAAAAAGTGTAGGCAAATGGATTTGGACAGCGGTGGTTATTGTGGTTTTAATAGTTATTATTGCTTTGGTTGCCAGAACGCCGGTAGAAACTGGCCCTATCAAAGTTGGTTGGATTGGACCATTAACAGCTGATGGTGCAACTATTGGTCAGAGCGCTAAGGATGCGGTGGATTTAGCGATGAGTGAGATAAATGCTACTGGTGGTATAAACGGTAGACAGGTACAGATGATTTATGAGGATGGTAAGTGTAATGGTAAGGACGCGGTGAGTGCGGCAAGTAAACTTATTAATATTGATAAGGTGGATGTTATTCTTGGAGGTCTTTGTTCTGGAGAAACTATGGCCATTGCTGAGCAAGCCAGGAAA
>JBIIYK010000040.1:0-3980 GCA_044346845.1 Minisyncoccia bacterium
CTACACAGCTCGGGGTCTTTTAATATAAAAATAATTTAAATAAGTTTTTGTTTTGGTAAAAAATAGGTTAGAATATAGTCCATGGATTATTTAGTACACCTGGCTATATTAATAGGAATCTACACCATATTGGCGGTGTCACTAAACTTAGTCGTGGGCTTTGCCGGTTTGCTCTCTATTACCCAGGCGGCTTTTTATGGTATTGGGTCATATGTTACAGCCATTCTCCTGACTAGTTTGGGAATGAATTTCTTTTTATCAGTCATTGTTGGAATAATCATAACCGCGGTTCTCAGTTTTGCTATTGGTTTTGTCCTGTCAAAATTTGATGGAGATTATTATGCTCTGGGTTCTTTTGGTTTTAATATTATTGTTTATAGTATCTTATTAAACTGGCAGGAACTGACACGAGGGCCGTTAGGAATTCCTGGTATTGAAAGACCGCAATTATTTAATTTTGATTTTAGTAATAATTATTATTTTCTAATACTTGTTGCTGTCTTTGCTTTAGCCACATACCTTATTGCTCAGTATATTGTTAAATCTTCCTTTGGCCGAGTGTTAAAGGCGATTCGTGAAGATGAAAAGGCGATTCAAGTTTTTGGTTATAATACTTTATTTTTCAAACTAGCTATCTTTGTGATTGGGGCCTGCATGGCCTCGGTGGCGGGATCATTCTTTGCTTCTTATATCACTTATATTGATCCGTCATCTTTTGCTCTCACAGAATCTATTTTCATCCTGTCTATTGTCATCCTTGGTGGTATGGCAAATAATAAAGGAGTTTTCTGGGGAGCAGTCTTCCTGGTTTTATTGCCGGAAGTTTTGAGGTTTGTGGGTTTCCCTACTGACGTAGCGGCACAAATGAGGCAGGTGACTTATGGTTTGATTCTGGTTCTACTCATGCTTTATCGTCCACAGGGTCTCATGGGAGAGTATAAGATATAATCATGTTAATTCTAGAAACAAAAAAACTGGCCAAGCATTTTGATGGAGTTCACGCGGTGGATCATGTTTCACTTGGTTTTGAAGAGGGGAAAATTACTGGCTTGGTGGGCCCAAACGGTTCTGGTAAGTCTACTTTGATTAATATTTTGACGGGAGTTCTCCGTATTGATGGGGGAACGGTCTTGATTGCTGGGGTGGAAGAGGTTTCTCGGTTATTACCACACGAGGTGTCGGATTATGGTATCACCAGAACGTTTCAGGATGTACGTCTGTTTGAACAGATGCCGGTCATTGATAATATTTTAGTAGTTTTGACTAAAAGAAATGTGCTTGGTTCCCTTTTTGAAAAACATAAGAAGTTTCATTTAGAAAAAGCGGAAGAGGTTTTGAAAAAAGTGGGTCTTTGGGAGAAAAGAGACGAACTGGCTATAAACCTTTCTTACGGTCAGAGAAAATTGCTGGAGATAGGACGGGTCTTGGCCATGATGAATAACTTTGGTAATGATGGAGATATTTTCTTTTTAGACGAACCCTTTGCTGGTCTTTTTCCAGAGATGAGAAAGGTGGTATCTGCTATTATTTTAGATTTAAAACAAAAAGGTAAAACTGTCGTCCTGGTAGAGCACAACATGGAGATTATTCGCGAGCTCTGCGACCATCTGATTGTCTTGGACAGCGGTAAGGTATTAGTAGAAGGCAAGCCGGAAATTGTCTTGGCTAAAAAAGATGTGATTGAGGCTTACTTAGGGGGGTAATTATTTTCCCTTAGAGATTGACCAGAGGAAATCAAAGTTTTTTTGGAAACTTTTTACAATGATGGGATTTTTGATACTGAAGACTATAGGTGATTCACCCCAAATGGACAGTAAGACTTCTGTCTCGGAAATATTTACCGCACAAGGACCAAAATAACCAGATGGTAGATATTTTACGATGTAAATTGAGGGATCAATCCTTTCTTTTTTTAGAATAGGCACAAGTTCCCTATCAGTTAGCGCCCGAGCGTAGGCTTTTTTAGGAATCATTTGATAATCTGTATTGGTAAAGAAGGCCCGAAGCTCTCTAGAGCCAACGCTTTGGGTGTAAGCTCTTTTTGAAAAGCTAATAATGCAAATACTTTCTCCCTTTTTTATTCTTTCAATGTGTTGATTAAAAGCCATTTTAAAACCATGTTTGCCCTCGTAAATATTTACTTCATTACGGGCCGGGAGGATGATGGGTAGACTGGTAATTTCTTTGGCTAATTCTTTTAAACCTCCAATATTTTTTTCTATCCCTTCTATCAAATGCTCCGGTGATTCTGCTTGATAATACTTTATGTTATTTCTGACTTGGTAGGAGACTAGTCCGCGAGTCACTAATAAACGGAGGGATTCATAAACCCGGGAACTGACCACGTTTGAATTACGGATAATGGGGCCGGTTTTAGAACGACCTATTTTTAGTAATGTCTCATAAACGGTGACATCATTTTTATTTAGACCAAAATCTTTTAAGATTGAAGTATTCATTGTTTGTATTTGCTCTCCTGAACAGGAGAGTTTGCTTTAATTTTTATATCAATATACTATCTTGATTATTATTAATTGTCAATAATTACAAATAGCGTCCCACTTTAATGGATAGTTGTGTGACGTGATTTTGAGAAATCAAATGCAAAATATAAATAAATTCAAGGTGACTCTAGTGTTGGTTGTAGCCCTAGTTTTAGTGTTTGTGGGGGTAAAAGGGTATCTTCTCAAGCCAGATACTAGTGTAATCAAAATAGGGGGGATATCAGCCCTGTCTGGCGTGGGGGTGGGTATTGGTATTGAGGAAAATAGAGGGGCCCAGTTAGCGGTGGCAGAAATAAATGCTAGAGGTGGAATAAGTGGTCATCCAGTAGAATTAATTAGTGAGGATGTTTCTATTGATAAGATAAAAGATAGTATCTCAGCTGTTCGTAAATTAATAGATACTGATAAGGTAGTGGCCATAGTGGGCCCACAATGGGATGAACCGGCCGTTCCTATTTTACCTATTATTGAAGGAAGTAAAATCCCGATAGTTGGTCCGGATAGTAGCCCAATGTTAAAATCTGTAACTGATTATAAATATTTATTTTCTACTTGGTATGATAACAAAGTGGGTGTTCGTGAGGTTTTACGATTTGCCCAAAAGAAAAATCTAAAAAGAATTACTATTGTGAAGCCGGTGGCGGCTGGATTTTGGGAATACACTGCGAGTATCTTTAGAAAGGAAGCTCCGAATTATGGAGTAACGGTGGTAGATGAAATTGATATTGGTAATCCAATTACCATGGATTTTAGAACCAACATTTTAAAGGCGATGGAGAAAAATCCAGAGGCTATATTTATTGTAACAAGTGATTATAATCAATGTGCCTTCTTGAAACAGGCAGGTGAAATGGGTTATCAGGGTATAACTTTAGGAACAGAATCATCTGGTGATCCGGTATCCATTACTCAGTGTCCAAAATTGATGGAGAAGAGGTTTTGGAGTACGCCAGTTCAGTCTAGTGAATATAAGTTATTCGCCGAGCGATTTAAAACCCAGTTTGGAGACTACCCTCGTTTCCCTTCGGCAGCTACGGCCTATGATGCAGTTATGGCCATAGCTCACGGTTTGGAGAGAAGTCATTTAAAGGGCGGAGAATCACTACGTGATGCTCTGACTAAAACAAATATAAAAGGGGTTGGCTTGGAGAATATTTCTTTTGCTAATAATGGTTTTGCTAATACCCCGGAGAATACTTATGAAATCCAAACGGTAAAAGATGGGAAATTTGTGAGGGCGAGTTATTAACTTTCATTTACGCTTTTTACGGCATGGGCCCACATGAACATGAAGAACCTTTTAAAAGTATCATAAATTGAAGATGATTCTATAATCATGGAATGTTCTATATCACCAACTTTGGAATACAGAGCTACTTTTCCAGGGTAGATGTTTATTCCAGTACTTGATATATGCTCAGATGGAATTAAACGTGTTTCTCGTAGATTATAGTTTTGATAAGTCTTGGAAACGGT
>JBIIYK010000041.1:0-3959 GCA_044346845.1 Minisyncoccia bacterium
TCCTCGTCGTCGGTATCATCGCCATCCTCGCTGGTATAGTCATAGTAGCTATCAATCCCAGTAAACAGATAGCTACCGTCCGTAACACCCAAAGACTGTCAGATATCAAACAGATCAATAGTGCCTTACAGCAGTACTATATAACTAACGGTAGCTATCCTACCTCTCTCCTCGGTGACCTCACTGAAATCTGTGATACTGGTGATAATACCACTGAGACCACCTGTACTGATCTCATTGATCTCTCTGTCCTAGTCCCTACCTACCTAGCCGCTATTCCTAAAGACCCTCTAGCCACCACTACTGATTATACTGGTTACCAAGTCATCAAAGGCTCTACCTCGGGTCTCATTAGTTTAAAGGCTAAACATGCTGAGTTGGGTCAGACTATTGTTCTAGGGAAGGAGGCGGGGGGAGGTGGGGCAGGAGTTAATCTGGCTGATGGATTAATTGCTCACTGGACGATGAATGATGATGTGGATGATAAAGTTGGTTCTAATGATGGAACATGGAGTAGCGGAGAGAGTTACGTTGATTCTGTTAATGCAGGAATGAGTAAGGCCGTTAGTTTTGATGGAACTAATTTTATTGACGTTGGGAATGATTCATCTCTAAATTCAAGTACTTTTTCTATGAGTTTATGGGCAAAAGGAACAAGTGGTATTGAGGCTTACTGGGAAGCCTTATTAGGAAAGGGAAGTGTGATTGATAATGAAGGCTGGTATTTAATTCAATATCAGAACTTTTTAATATTTCATAATTCGCAAGGAAGTTTTGGACCTAGTAACAGTAACGATATTCTTGCTGACGAGCAATGGCACCACATCGTCATTCAGTACGATGGTGCACAAATGATGATGTATATTGATAATGTTCCCCAGACTCCTGATGCACAAACTATTACTCCAAGTCTAAGCACTCATTTATTTATAGGTGACAGGCTTAATAATGCTGGGACTGGACCAGAAGACAATTATTTTCGTGGAAGTATTGATGATGTTAGATACTATAATAAAATATTGACATCTACCGAAGTCTCAGCTCTCTATAATGGTGGCGCTGGAATAGAGGAATAATAAACAAAAAAACAGAGAATTAATTCTTTGTTTTTTTGTTGTATTTTATTTGATAGCTTTTTACACTCCAATAATCACCGGAATCACCATTGGCTTTTTGGCAGTCTTTTGAAAGAGGTATTTACTGATAGCTTCAGTGACAGCATTTTTAACATAATCAAAATCAATTGGCTTCATACCAGAAGCACTTTGCTCAATAGTTTTTTTGATAATATGTCTGGTCTCGGTTAATAATTCCTGAGATTCTCTAAGGTAAACAAAACCGCGAGAAATAATATCAGGGGATTTTTTTAACTTACAAGTGGTGGTATTGATGCTAGCAATAATAACAAACATTCCATCTTGAGCTAACATCTGGCGGTCTCTAATAACTACCTCTTGAACATCACCAATAGAGAATCCATCCACCATCACCAATCCTGATGGAGCCTTTTCCTTTAGGATACTTATTTTTTCACCATTAACTATCTCTATAATACTGCCGTTATCTGGAACGATAATATTTTCTCTTAAGGTGCCTAGGGTGACGGCTAAGTCAGCGCTCATTTTAAGCATATAGTGGTGGCCGTGAACGGGCATAAAAAATTTGTGGGGAATTTGTTTTTGGATCCAAGCCAGTTCCTCACGTTTGCCGTGACCACCAGCATGAACATCAGTATCATAATAAGTTATAATCTTTGAATCGTGACGGTAAAGGTTATCTTTCAAACCGGTGATTGCTCTTTCATTGCCAGGAATTACTGAGGAGGATAGAATGATGGTATCAGTTTTGTTCAATTTGATTTGCTTGTGATTGTTGTTAGCCATTCTCATCAAAGCCGCAAATTCTTCTCCCTGAGCTCCAGTGGCCAAAATCATTAGTTTATGAGGAGGATAATCTGCAATGTCTTCCACGGAAATAATATGTTCAACATCCGCAAGCTTTAGAAATTTTATAACCTCAACGTTATTTTTCATGCTTCGGCCTTCAATAACTAATTTTTTGTTGTATTTTTTGGCCATGTTGATGAAGGCAATAATTCTCTCTACCTGAGAGGCAAAAGTAGCAATGACAATTCTTCCTGTGACTTCACTAACAATCTTATCAATAGTTTTGATTACCAAATTTTCTGAAATGGTCCAGCCTGGTTTCTCAATACCAGTAGAGTCCATAGTAAGCAAAAGAACGTTTCTCTTTTTAAAGAATTCATATTGTTCAAATTCCTTTTCTGAGACAACACCATTTTCATTTTCTACTCTCACGTCTCCAGTGTTAACAATGTCACCAAAAGGGGTTTCAATTATTACTCCGGTGGAATCAGGAATAGAGTGGGTTAAGCCAAAAAATTTAAGTTTAAGATCCGGGGTGATAGGTAAAAAACCATCATCTTTACCAGAGATTTTAATATTTAATTCTGGTAGATGAGGAAACTCAGTTTGTCTCTTCTTTATGAGTAAAGCACCAAATTCACGGGTATAGATAGGTGGATTGCCAAGCTTTTCTATTAAATAGGGAATACCACCAATGTGGTCTAAGTGTCCATGAGTAATCACCAGGGCTCGTATTTTACCTTTTCTTTCCTCTAAGTATTTAGTATTGGGTAAAATATAATCAATACCTGGGGTATCTTCTGTTTTAAATTGAATACCGGCATCAATGACAATGATGTCGTTTTTATACTCAATAGCAGTCATGTTTTTACCAACTTCTTCTACTCCGCCCAAAGGGATTATTCTGATAGTGTTTTCTTTCAGAGCCGGCACCACGTCCTCAAACTTTTTATGCATACTGGGACCATTTGGTCTTTTGGCTGGAGCTGGTCTGCGGGTGTTTTTTAAATTTCTTTTGGCATTATGTTGGAGGCCAATCATAGAAGATAGCTGACCCGAATTGGTATTATGAACCACAGGTGGCCTGTTGATATTATTATGATTACTAACAGTATTGGCTTTAGGGATGTTTCTTAAGATAGAGACATCGGCATGAAAAGGGGCAGAGCGCTTCCTTTCGCCAGTAGAGTTGCTATTAGTAGTAGTTGTGTTATTTGGGGTCATTATTTTTATCTCGAATTTTTATCGAGAAGTTAGCTTATAAAAAATTATTTTATTAAAAAATTCCAAATTTTGTCTGTTTCAATATACCATTTGTATATTTCTTCAAATCTTTCTGAACGGTTATTAATGAGGCCTGATTTAAAACCTAAAACATTATTAGGTAATATGTAAATTGATTCTGGTGAGTAGATAAATATAGCTGGAACGTCATTTTTAATCTCTACCGCAAATTGAGCGTATTTTTTTAAACGTTCTGCTTTATCAGATGTTTGTCTAGCGTCTTCTAATAGCTTATCGGCTTTGCTGTTGGTATACATAGCCACGTTATAACCGGTATTTCTCTGGGAAGAGTGCCAGAAGGCAAAGAGGTCCAAGCTACGGTTGATGGTTTCACCAAAGAGTAGGGCATCATACTTTCTTTGACTAATGATGCTTTGATTCAAATCACTTGGGTCAAAGGTTTGTATATCTACCTGAACTCCTAAAGTAGACCAGTCTTCTTTTAAAATTTCAGCTACCTTTTTTAAGTCTGTCGTGTTTGAAGTAGCCAAAGAAAAAGTTAATTTTTGAGTTTCCTTTTTATTTATTTTCTTTTCCCAGGCGTTGGTAGTGCTGCTAAATACCCAACCAGCTTTAGTTAGAATCTCACGAGCTTTCTGGATGGCTATGTCTTTGTTATAAATAGTACTGGTGGCATTTTTTAACTCTGGGGTGATGGCGTTGGGTAGGGGGCCATCAATTTTGTGACCATAACCATTAAGAACTTCAGCTACAATACGATCCTTATCTACCGTCATGTCTAAGGCTGTTCGAACCTCTTTGTTTAAAAAGACTTTGGCTTGATTTTGA
>JBIIYK010000042.1:0-3918 GCA_044346845.1 Minisyncoccia bacterium
GCCTGACGATGTTTTTCAATTAATGATTAATTCTTGAACTTTTTAATAGCGTAATATATCAAGGCCGCTAAAGCTAGAAATAGAATAACAACTTTGATCAGGTTATCGGCGCTGGACCAATAACGCATAGAGGCGATTATAATAGATAGAATACCGCCCATGGAGAATGATACTGAAAGAATCCAATTAAAGACAAAGACAAAACTTAGACCAAAGAAGATGACGCCAAGTACCACTAGGGTAATAAAGACATTTCTCTCATAACTCTTGTTGGCTGTCTCAAAGGCAGTACGACAAATAAACTGCTGATCACAATACCCCCTTGGTTCAGCTGGCATTATCACCCCACCGCCTTTTACCTCAGGAACGTAAGCGGTATTAGGATTCCATTGTCCACCATTATTAACACAGGTTTTTTGATCTGTTACTTCCTTAACTACCTGGGTTTGCGGACAGTAAACATTATAATCTGGAGATTTGTAGACTAGGGAGATAAAATAATTAAAAAACAAGTTCAAGACAATCACAATTCCTATAACCAAAGACCATTTAATAACTGGTGAATATTTTGGCACCATGTTTTGTTCATTTATTTCCATATTTTTAAAAATTAGCTAATAAAGTTTGCGCATTTATTATAACGTGAATTCATTAAGAATGCATTAAGAAAAAATTTAGATTTTAAATTCAATTTATACATTCGCCCTGCTCAGTATGATTGAATTCAAAATATTGTTATATTTTGAATTCAATCACATCACCGTCTTTAACCAAGTATTCTTTACCTTCAGTTTTAATGTAACCCTTTTCTCTAGCGTTACCATATGAACCTGATTCAAGTAGTTTATCCCAATGAATTACTTCAGCACGAACAAACTTTTCTTTGAAATCCGCATGAATAGCTGTTCCGGCCTCTGGTGCTGTCCAACCATTTTTAATTGTCCAAGCTCTAGTCTCATCCTCACCTGTTGTAAAATATGTTAAAAGACCAAGTAAGTCATACCCAGCCTTAATTAAATCATTGATACCGTCATCTTTTACCCCCAGACCCTCTCTCATCTCCGTTTTATCATTACCCTCAAGATCTTTTAAATCATTTTCAATTCCCGCATCCACAATCACATACTTAGATTTTGTTTCCTTAAAAAAGTTTAAAAGTTTCTGGTAACGCTCATCATTAATTTCATCCAAATTTTTCCCTCCAGATTTTTTATTCAAAACATACAAAATTGGCTTCATGGTTAAAAGGCAGGCTTTCTTAGCTTCAACCAATTCAAATTCGTCCAAATCAGCAGTTTGAGCCAGCCTACCATCTTCTAAACATTTCTTAATTTTTTCTAGAGCTGAATTTTCAATCACCGCCGTTTTACTTCCCTTTTTAATTTCACTAACCAAGCTATTTAAACGTTTAGAAACGGTCTGCATATCAGCTAAAATAAGCTCTAGGTTGATAGTTTCAATATCTGAATATGGCTCAATTTTATTAGCCACATGAATCACATTATCATCCTCAAAAATACGCACCACTTCTGCTATGGCGTCAGTCTCTCTAATATTTGTTAGAAATTTGTTACCCAGACCTTCGCCGGCTGAAGCTCCCTTTACCAATCCAGCAATATCCACGAATTCTACCGCAGCTGGAATTGTTTTAGCAGATTTAGAAAACTCTGATAATTTCCAAAGCCTATCATCTGGTACAGCCACCACCCCCACTGACGGATCTATCGTACAAAATGGATAATTTTCACACGCCACACTTTTTTTAGTCAGCGCGTTAAATAAGGTGCTTTTCCCCACGTTTGGCAGACCCACAATTCCAATTGATAATGACATCACGTAAAGATACTGTAAAAACGGAGAAAAGTAAAATTATATAAAGACCCCTATTTCCTTTAAAAATATGATTAATTATAATTTATTAAGTACCCTGCTCCTCATTAATTTAATCAAACTTGAGTTTGTTATTTATATGATCCGGATCAAGAAACAAAATCGGCATTTTAGAACTTCTAAAGTGATTCCCTGCCATCGGAAACTTGTTATCCTGATATAAACAAATGGTCCTATCGAATCTTAGAGAAATTACGTGACTGTAAATCTTATATTCAACGTACCTCAATATTGCACTATAAAAAGCCCCACGTCTAAGATCCCTGTTTTCTTTTAGATAAATCAAATTTCTGGTGGGTTTTAAGTATTTCTTGTTAATTTTAACCCATAAAACGTTGTTATAGGTCTTTAAAATGTTAACGAGATCTTCTTTAAAAATTCCCCAATCATTTAGTTCTGAAAAATTATTCCAGTCGAGAAACTGGATTAGTTTTTTATCATCCATCCATGATAATATTTTAATAAAAAAATCCTTATCAACTACAGTAAAAAATTTATTATCGATCCCATGAATATTACGAAGAAACCGACTCCTCTCTTCATACGAATATGGTAATCCGAGTGGTAAATAATCAACAATGTCTAACTGGGAGAGGCTTACAACCTTCATGTCTGGATATTTTTTAAATAAATTATCTATGGATAATCTGAATTTAGATAGTTGGGTAGAAATTTCAGTATCAGTTTTTAGGGTCGATCTTATTCCTTCAATATCCACTAATCCCCAATCACAAAAGACCACTAGACCTTTCAGCGGTAGTCCAAGTTTCTCCCCCAGATAAATAATTTTTCTGATATTCTTAAAAATTTTAAAATAATTATAATCAAAATTATATTTAATTGGACTCTTATATACAGAATCAAATAGACCAACAAATCCAAGTTCCTTATCTCTACTGTACGGAGGACAAATATAATTACAGAGAAAAACATCAGACGAGGACTCCCCTATTAATCTTTTCATAATAGCAATGAATGATAAAAACACTCATTTGTCATATTATATAAGAGTATATATAAATGTCAATAGTTTTACCTATCTCATTGCCTGCTGTATTTCCGCTTGATGTTTACGCATTACTTCCATAGTGGCAGACATTTGGTCTTTTCCTTGTTTAGTTAAAGCCTCTACTTCCTTGGCAATATCCTCAAAAAGCTTTGGGTTCTTTTCCACTGCCGCAATAATCATATCCTGCTGAGATTCAGGTATCCCCTTCATCTGGCTCTGCATCACCTTCTTCATAAAAAAACTTTTTAATCCCATTTTATTTATTTTTAGCCAATCATTTTCAGATTAGCTGGTTAAACTTATATGAAACCATCATAACAAAAAAGGTTGTGAGATTCAAATTTCCACAGCACAATCAGAATGATTTGCCGACCTGTGGTAACAAAAAAGCGGGTTTCGAAAGAAACCACGCTTTATTATTATTTTACAGGTATTGGTTTAGCTCCGTGCTTGATGAGGCATGGGCGGCAAATGCACGACCTGTGCAGAAATCCTGCTGGGACAAGATTAAAAATAGTAGCTGGCACGATTAGTTTATGGCACCAACAAGTATTTTCATCTGGTCCACCACAATGATGTTCACAACCGTTTGGCTGTAAACATAAGGGACAGATATCTGGATCTGGCTCAGCACTCATATATGGGATTCCTTTCAAATCATTTCGAACTTTTTTCTAGAGCGATATTAGCATTTAAATAGGAGGGAGACAAATTCCCACGGATTTAACCTTATGATTCATACATATAGTACAAATCACAGCTTTCTCTTGGTGGACCCTACAGGACTCGAACCTGCCACCTCCTCATTGCAAATGAGGCGCTCTAGCCAGATGAGCTAAGGGCCCAATACTCATAATATATTACCTTATTTTTATTTTTTTGCAAGACACTTTGTATAAACTTAGTTTTGTTAGTACTATTTCTTTTATTGACTTTATGTGTTTTTAAATGTAATCTGGATAAAAATGTTATTCTAAACAATTTAAAATTTAAGATTATGTTAAAAAAAAGAATTATTT
>JBIIYK010000043.1:0-3912 GCA_044346845.1 Minisyncoccia bacterium
AGACTTGTCTCCTGAGGAACATGACACCAAAATGGAAGAAATGGTTAGTCTTTTGCAGGAAAAGGGTTTACTGAATGCCTTATCTGTTATTGAAAAATTGAAAGATGCTCATTTGGATGATGATTTTCATCGTTTTTTAGTCCAGTATGTTAAAGCTGGTTTATCTTTTTCTGATAGCCAAGAAAAAAGTCCTTTCTTCCGTGCTTTAAAGATGACTTTATATGAAGTGGCTTTACCGCAATCAGATGAGAAAGAGGAAAAACAAAGAAATCTGAAGGAGCTAATTTCAAAAATGGAGCAGTTTTATGCTGGTATGCTCTCCGTTTCAGCTGAAGAAGATGGACCTGATTATTTTACTATTGAATTAGCTAATGCTAATAAAAGTGATGAATTTATTTTTTACGTCTCTGTTCCCGATACTAAGAAAAGTCTTTTTGAAAAACAAATCCTTTCTATTTTTCCTGAGGCCAAGATTTCTGAAAAGAGGGATGATTATAATGTGTTTAATGAGCAAGGGGTTTCTGTTGGTTCATACGCCAAACAAGAACGTAATCATATTTATCCCTTAAAAACTTATGAACTTTTTGACTATGATCCATTAAATGTTCTTCTAAATAGTTTTTCCAAGATTAGCCGTGATGGTGAAGGGGCGGGAATACAAATAGTTTTTAAACCAGTAGGAGAAAAGTACGTTAATTTCTATAAAAGAGCTCTAAAAGATTTTTCTAAAGGAATGAAATTAAAAGAGGCTATTGATATGAACCGCTTATCTTTTATGGGCGAGACAAAAAAAATATTTAAGGAAATTGCCGGTGGTCTTATAGCTAAAAAGAAAGATGATAAAGATAAAGGTTCTGCTGAACAAAAATCTTTGGATATGGATAAAAAGATTCTAGAGAATATTAATAATAAAATTAATGCTCAAACAGTGGAGACTAATATTAGGATTATTGCTTCTTCAGAAACAGAGAGTAAAGCTTTGTCTATCTTGTCTGATCTAGAAAGTGCTTTTAATCAGTTTGAGAATACTGGTAGCAATAAGCTTACCTTTGAAAGATTGGAAGGAAAAGAACTAAGACAGCTTTTCCGAGAGTTTTCTTTTAGGGTTTTTAAAGAGGAGCAGAAAATGCCCCTAAACTTAAAGGAGATTACTACCATGATGCATTTGCCAGAGAACGAGATTTTAGGCACCTCTCAGCTAAAACAATCCAAAGCTGGTACTGCTCAGGCGCCATTAGATTTACAGAAGATTGGAATATCTTTGGGTAAAAATATCCATAGAAATGTTGAGACGGATATCTATATGTCTCCAGAGGACAGACTACGTCATCTTTATGTCATTGGTCAGACTGGTACTGGTAAAACTACTTTATTGAAGCAGATGATTCGGCAGGATATTTTAAACGGTGATGGCGTGTGCATGATTGACCCTCATGGCTCAGATATTCAAGACGTTCTATCTTATGTTCCCAAAGAACGTTTGGAGGACTTGATTTACTTTGATCCTTCATACACTGCCCGGCCAATGGGGCTTAATATGTTGGAATATGATATTCGTTTCCCTGAGCAAAAAACTTTTGTGGTAAATGAAATGCTGTCTATTTTTAATAAGCTTTTTGACATGAAGACGGCGGGCGGGCCAATGTTTGAACAATATTTTAGAAACTCAGTGATGCTGGTGTTGGAGGACCCTACTAGTGGGAATACTTTGCTGGACGTTTCTAGGGTCCTTTCAAACAAAGCCTATAGAGATTTAAAGATTTCTAAATGTAAAAATCCTTTAGTTATTCAATTTTGGAAAGAGATAGCGGAAAAGGCTGGCGGAGAAGCATCACTAGCTAATATTGTGCCATACATTGTTTCTAAATTTGATGTGTTCTTACAAAATGATATTATGCGCCCTATTATTTCCCAAGAAAAATCTGCCTTTAATTTTAGGGAGATTATGGATAATAAGAAGATATTGTTAGTGAATCTGTCTAAAGGACGCCTAGGAGATATCAATGCTAACCTTTTAGGTCTTATTATTGTTGGTAAAATCTTGATGGCGGCTCTTTCAAGAGTGGATTTAGTTGGTAAGGATTTTGCGCCGTTCTATCTCTTTATTGATGAGTTTCAAAATATTACCACTGATTCTATTTCTGCAATATTTTCCGAGGCTAGAAAATATAAGCTTTCACTCACTGTAGCTCACCAGTTTATTGCTCAACTAGAGGAAGACATTCGTGATTCTGTGTTTGGAAACGTAGGCTCTATTGCTTCTTTCCGGGTTAGTTCAGAAGATGCAGAGTATTTAGAGAAACAGTTTGCTCCAGTTTTTTCAGTTCGGGATTTGATGAATATTGATAATCTTAATTGTTACATCAAAATGTTGTCTTCTGGCCGACCAGTCAAACCATTTAGTCTTTTTATACCATTTCCACCACGTGGAGATACCTCTTATATTGATAAGGTGAAGGAATTGTCATATTTAAAATATGGTAAGAATAGAGAATTAGTAGAGATGGAAATTATGAAAAAGTATGAAAAAAAAGAGTCTCCGCCGCCAGTTCCACCAACCCCAATAAATCCTTTTAAAATTTAATAATTTAATAAAATAAATATGCAAAATGAAAAGACATTCGTTATTATAAAACCTGACGGAGTTCAAAGATCTTTGATTGGTGAGGTGGTAAAAAGATTTGAAAGAATAGGCTTAAAACTTGTTGGTTTAAAGATGCAGGTTCCAACTGTAGAGATGGTGGAAAAACATTATACTTTAGATCCAGAGTGGTTAAGAAAAGTCGGCGAAAAATCAATCAAGGGTTATGAGGCTAAAGGTTTGGTTTCAACATCAAAAGATCCTCTGGTTGTTGGTGACAGGGTTCTCAGTGTTTTAAAAACTTATATGACTTCTGGGCCAGTAGTAGTTATGTGCTGGCAGGGAGCTCACGCTGTGGGTATTGTTAGAAAAATTGTTGGAGGAACGGAACCATTGACTTCTGATGTTGGTACAATCCGTGGGGATTTTGTTTTAGACTCTTATCAGATTTCTGATATCGCCGGCCGGGCCATTAGAAATCTTATTCATGCTTCCGGTTCAGTAGAAGAAGCTAACAATGAAATTAAGCTCTGGTTTAAACCAGAAGAGATACTAAATTACAGACTTATTCAGGATTCTATTCTTTACGATGTAAATCTTGACGGCATTTTGGAGTAGACTATAATTAAAGCAGGAGTTATTTTAGGTATTTTCTAGCTTAAATAATTTTTAAGGGAGTCTTATATCGGTAGTGACCTTGGTCATCTATCTGCGGACACCCACCTAGAATAATTTCTGGGGAATACCTACAGATAACTCCTATAAAGAACCTGTCCTCTAGATTCCCTGGGACGGTTTTTTTATGGATTTATTATTAAATGAATTTAGTTTGGAAGTTACAGAAATGATGTGATATAATAAAAGTATGTTCAAGCAAAAACCATTTCCTTTTTCTTTATTAATCCTAGGGATTGTTATACTCCTCCACGTGTTAGGTTCATATTTTTCTCTTTACTGGGCTTATCCTTGGTTTGATATGGTGGTACATATCATGAGTGGTTTGTGGATTGCTCTACTTATTTTATGGCTGGCTTCAATCATGGGTCAAATAAATTCTCTGAGAGAGTATCAGGCTAAAAGTTTCTTAATTGCCATAGTTTCTGCTGTACTTATTGGGGTGGTTTGGGAGATTTTAGAAAATATCAGTCAGGTTACTTTTGTTAATGCTAATAACTATAATTACAATACCGCTCTGGATATACTTAATGATGGTCTTGGCGGTCTTTTGGCTTATATTTATTTTATCCAAAGAAAGAGAAGCACTAATCAATCTTCTGACGTTTTACACCCCTTTTATAATCAAACTGGCGTAATAAAAAGTTAAGTTATAT
>JBIIYK010000003.1:0-38854 GCA_044346845.1 Minisyncoccia bacterium
TAAAGTAATCAAGGAAGTGGCTGTACACGCTACAGATACTGGTTCTACCGAAGTACAGGTAGCTGTTTTGAGCAAGAGAATTGATGAATTAGCTCTACATTTAAAGAAAAATCCAAAGGATAATCACTCCCGCAGAGGCCTTTTAGGAATGGTAGCTGATCGCCGAACTCATTTGAAATACCTAGAAAAGAAAGCTCCAAAGAGATACGCTTCTCTTGTTAAGAAATTAGGATTGTAATTCAGAAGTCAGTCCCTCTCGGACTGATTTTTGTTTTAATGATATAATACGTAAGCAGGTCGAATCCCACTTCGCTAATATGAATTAGCTACGCGGGACAAGTTTTTAATAAAAGTTAATTATATTTTTATATGTTAATAAAACACAAAGATCAAAGAGTAGGTATTTTTATAGATACACAAAATTTATACCACTGCGCCAAAAATTTATATGGTGCCAAGGTTAATTTTGCTCAAGTAGTCAAAGACGCCTTAGCTGATCGCTCTTTAATCAGAGCTATTGCTTATGTTATTACCACAGAGAGTGGTGATGAAAAAAGCTTTTTTGAAGCGCTGACAAAGGCCGGAATAGAAACCAAAACCAAAGATTTACAAATTTTTGCTGGTGGTGCTAAAAAAGCAGACTGGGATGTGGGTCTAGCGGTAGATGCTATTAAAATGGCACCAAAGCTTGATACTGTGATCATTGTTTCCGGAGACGGGGACTTTGTACCACTTGTAGAATACCTAAAGATGAACGAGGGTTGTCAGGTTGAAGCTATTTGCTTCGGCAAGAGTTCATCTGCCAAACTTATTGAAGCAGTTGATGGATTCATGGATTTAGATGTAAATTCAAGGAAATACCTCATTGGCCCAATAGGAGTTAGAAGAAACTAACCAACCGCCCCGTCTATCAGAATAGACACCCCGCCTTAACTAAGGCGGGGAAAGGGGAAGAGAGAAAACACTACCAGAATATGGTGGTGTTTTTTCTTGCTTAATTATGTATTGACAATGTAATGACATTGTATATACTTGAGATATATCAACTTAATTAAACAATAACATGAATACCACCCTTCAAATTAGAATAGATTCTAAAGATAAAATTGAGGCTCAAAAAATACTCAAAAAAATGGGTATGGATTTATCTACAGGAATAAAAACTTTTATAAAACAGGTTACTATTGATAAAGCCCTGCCTTTCCAGCCAAGAACTGCAAACGGCTTTACCCCAGAATATGAAACTATGATGATAAAAGAGTCTAAATGGGCAGAGAAGCACGCTAAAAGATATTCTAGTGTGAAAGAGATGTTTAAAGACTTAAACAAATAAGTCATGTTAAACTTTTACTTCTCAAGGAAATATAAGAAATCTTTTAAAAAACTGAAAAAGTCTGGTAATTTTAATCAAGAGAAAGTTAAACAAGTAGTGTTTAGACTAGTAAATAATGGGTTGTTAGATCCAAGACACAAAGACCATCAATTAAACGGTATTTTCTCAGAACACCGAGAATGCCATATTGAAAATGACCTATTACTTATATATAAAATATCATCAGAAAAAAATTATCTGGAATTGACCGATATCGGCAGTCACTCCGATCTATTTGAGTAACTAAAGTGAACCATGGTTCACTTTGAAATATATTTTCTTGCTTAATTTCCACATTTTGCTAGTCTTAAAAAGGAAAAAGGGGGAGCTATCCCCAATAGTGAAGAGCATTATAGCTCTGGCAGTGAAGATACAAGAAGCGGCTGAAAAACAAGCCGACCCGGCCAGGAAAGCCTCAATGACGAATGACTTCTATACCTTAATGAGGATACGGTCCAAGTACTCATGAGGAGTAGGGGCAACTAGGCCGGGCGATATGAATCGCCCGGTCTGTTTTTTTAATCCCTGATATGCTATTCTGAAATTAGGAGTTTTATTAGTTTATAAGTGATTTGCCCCCGGATACGCAGTTTGGAACTTTAAGTTCTAATCTGAAATTCGGTGACAAGTCTAATTTTGAAATTATCAAGCCTTAATAAATAGTTCGCGATATGCGAATTAGCAAATTCGAAGCTTGGCAATTTCGCAAAATCACATGATTAAAAAAGAGTTTTCGATGGAGCTTAATGGTAAAAAATTAAGCGCTGAGTTTAGTGATTTAGTAGAGAACGCTCATGGGTCAGTGATATTACGTTATGGTAATACCACTATTTTAGCCACAGCAGTTATTTCTAAAGAAGAAAAAGCAGCTGATTATCTACCGTTGACCGTAGATTACGAAGAAAAGTTTTATGCTTCTGGCCAAATCCTAGGCAGCCGTTTTATGAAGAGAGAAGGCAAGCCATCTGATGAAGCTATTCTTTCTGGCCGAGTGGTGGACAGAACTATCCGTCCGCTTTTTGACCAATGGATTAGAAAAGATATTCAGGTAGTAATCACCATTCTTTCCATCGAGGAAGATGATCCAGATGTATTGGGAGTAGTAGCCGCATCACTCGCGCTTGGTGTTTCTAAAATTCCTTTCCATGGACCAGTCTCAGCAGTTAGAATTGGTAAACATAAAACTGACGGTTTTGAAATAAACCCAACATACACCGAGAGAGAAAATGAAAACTATGAAATTGATTTAATTGCTTGTGGTAACAATGGAAATATAAATATGATTGAGCTTGGTGGAGATGAGGCTCAAGAAGATGTGATTGTAGAAGGAATCAAAAAAGCATCTGAGGAAATAGAAAAAATAAACGCTTGGCAGAAAAGTGTGATTGCTGAAATTGGAGCAGAAAAAATATCAATACCAGCTCCAGTTATGCCAGAAGAAGTGAAGGCACTTTTTGAAACAGAACTTGAACCAAAACTAGAGAGCTATGTTATGAGTGGTATTCCTGGGGGCTCAAAAATAGGGGAGATTATGGATATCTGGATGACACTAGCGGCTGAAAAACTACCGAGTATAAAATCTTCTTTTGCTGAACATTTATTTGAAGAGAAGGTTGATGCTATGATTCATGAGCAAGTTCTTAAGAACAATAAAAGAGCAGACGGACGAGGAATAGACGAAGTGAGACCACTTTTTGCGCAAGCTGGCGGAATATCACCAATATTACACGGATCAGGAATCTTTTACCGCGGTGGTACCCATATTCTGACCGCCTTAACCTTGGGTGGACCAGCCGATGCTCAGATTATTAATGGAATGGAAGAGAGTACTGATGGAAAGAGATTTATGCATCACTACAATTTTCCACCATACTCAACTGGTGAAACTGGTAAAATGGGTGGAACAAACAGAAGAATGATTGGCCACGGCGCCTTAGCAGAAAAAGCTTTGGAGCCAATGATTCCGAGCCAAGCTGTTTTCCCTTATACCGTCAGATTAGTTTCTGAAGCCATGTCCTCAAATGGATCAACTTCTATGGGTTCAGTTTGTGCCTCAACTATTGCTCTTATGGATGGTGGAGTACCAATCAAGGCCCCAGTAGCCGGTATTGCTTCTGGTCTTATGATGGATGAGAAAGGTAATTACAAAGTATTAACCGACATTCAAGGTCCGGAGGATCATTACGGAGACATGGATTTTAAAGTAGCGGGAACAAAGAATGGTGTAACAGCTATTCAGATGGATGTAAAAGTAGCTGGTGTGCCAATAAAAGCTTTGGCGGAAGCTTTTGAAAAAGCTAAAATGGCTCGCCTAAAGATATTGGATGTTATTCTAGCAGCGATTCCAGAAGTAAGAAAAGATATCTCGCCAAATGCACCAAAAATATTAGTAATAAAAATTAAGCCTGACCAGATTGGTGGAGTGATTGGTAGCGGTGGAAAGGTAATAAAAGAAATAAAAGAAAAGACTGGTGCTGATATTGATATTGAAGATGATGGAACCGTTTATTGTACTGGTAAGGATGGTGCCGCTGAAAAAGCCAAGGCCATTATTGAAGCTATGACTCATGAATACAAAGCGGGGGAAAGATATGAAGGAGAAGTAGTTAAGATTGCTGACTTTGGGGCTTTTGTTAAAATAGGGGATGGTAACACAGAAGGTTTGGTACACGTTTCAGAAATCGCTACCTTTAGAGTAGAGAACGTCAGTGCAATTCTAAAAGTGGGAGATAAAGTACCAGTAGCAGTGAAAGGGGTGGATGAAAAAGGTAGACTAAGCCTTTCTATCAAACTCGCAGATCCAGCTTGGGCTAATAGAAAGATGGGGAAGTAAAGAGATAAAAATATAACGAATAAAAAAACACCGATTTCTCGGTGTTTTTTTATGGTTTGTTTTTTGGTTTTGAAAAAGAAGAAAAGAGTATGTTATAATAGAGATTGAATATGCCTCCACCAGAAAATAAAAATAATACTTCACCAAATGTCAGTCCTTTCCAAACTGGTATAGACCCAATTTTTAAAGGTAATCAAGGACAACAGACGAGCCCACCCAAAACTCCAGTAAGCGCCTTTAATGTACTTAACAATCAAAAATATACCCCAACAGAAACACCAGTAACTCACACCGCGCCGATAGTAGAAAATCCAACTGGACCAAAATCTATTGTTCGAACTTACAAAAGTGATTTGGAATCAGCTATCCAAACTAATCACCTTTCTTCAATAAATATTGCCATTGCGGAAAACCAAAAAATGCACCGAGTAATCCTACCAGAACAATCTGGAGTAGATTCAGAAGATAATGGTTCCGCCGGTAATCCTAAAAATAGAAAAATTTTAATACTAAGCGCTATATTAGTAATTTTTGGAATTATCGCCATTATCACCGTCTACTTATTAAGTGTTTCTACCACTCAACAAGCCATAATTACCAGAGAGTTTCCCGCCTTAATTACGACTGAAGTTACGAACGAATCAAACCTGGAAACTATTTCTAAAAATATATTAATAGACACCTTGTCTGGAAAAATAAACAGCACAAAAGTACCCCAGAATAATTTTTACGCCACTTTTATCACAACAGGGTCCACCACCGCAAAAAAATTAATAAGCTCCACAGAATTTATTACTCTGACCAAGCTTGATGTGCCAAGTCTACTAAAAAGAACTCTTCTCCCTAACTATCTGCTTGGGGCCTATTCTTATGGTGTAAATTTCCCCTTTATTATTTTCAAAACATCTTCCTTTGAAAATACCTACACGGGGATGCTTGATTGGGAAAAGAGCCTAGAAAAAGACCTCACAATTTTATTTAGATTACCGGGTTATGATAATCCAAGAGGTATCGCCGAACAATTAACAGCTGTTAATTTTAAAAAATTTGAAGACGCAATTGTGAGCAATAAAGACGTTAGACTAATAAGGAGTGAGGCCGGAAAAATAATTCTGATATACGGAATAGTAGACAAAACTACCGTTATCATTACCACTAGTGATACTGCCTTTAAAGAGATAGTGAACCGTCTAAATAAGGAGAAGGCAATACCAAGATAAACACTAAGGACCTCTAAAGTTGGGCTCCTTATCCTTTTAACTTCTGTGTTGCTTATTTTGCTTTTATGCTATTATTAAAGTATGAAAAACTTAAAATACAAAAAAATATTGGAGGAAGAAAAAGCTAAGTTAATAAGTGAGCTAGAAAGCATTGGTCAGAAAAACACCAGCAGTCCAAATGGTTGGGAGGCCAAGGAAACAGATTTAGACTCTGACAGTGCTGATGAGAACGAAGTAGCTGATGAGATAGAGGATTACGAGGAAAATCAGGGCATTTTAGATAAATTAGCTATTCAATTAACTATTGTAGAAGCAGCCTTAGGAAAGATAGAAGCCGGCACTTACGGCAAATGTAATATCTGTGGAGAAGAAATTCCAGAAGGTAGATTAGACGCTAACCCAGCCTCTTTGACTTGCCTAAAGCATACTAAATAATGGGTTTTGCTAAAACATACAGTGCGCAACCGTCCGTATTAGGGGCGAGGATTATTGATGTGGAAGTAGATATTTCTAAAGGCTTAAATGCTTTCACTGTAGTTGGCCTTGGTGATAAATCAGTGGAGGAAAGTAAAGATAGGATGGCCTCCGCCATAAAAAACTCCGGCTTCAAATCACCCAAACAATCAAATCAAAAAGTGGTTATCTCTCTGGCACCGGCTGATTTAAAAAAGGAAGGACCAGTTTTTGACCTAGCAATGGCTATAGCATATTTAACCGCCAATGAAGAACTCTTTTTTAATCCTAAAGGAAAAATATTTTTAGGTGAACTCTCATTAGATGGAAACCTAAGAAGAATTAGCGGGGTCTTACCAGCTGTAGCTGAAGCTAAACGCAAAGGTTTCACTGAAATATATTTACCAAAGGACAACGCCAGAGAGGCTGCTTTAATCTCAGATATTTTAATCTACGGGGCTGAAACATTGGAAGAAGTTATAACTCACTTATCCTTGTCAGCCGAAAATAGTTCAAAGAAAAAATTTGAGGAAACAATAGACCCAGAATGTTTTGAAGCCAGTGAAACTTCAAACCGGTTTCACAAAAATTTAAAAAAGATTCCTTGTCAGCCCAGAACTAAAATAGAGCAACCAGATGAAGAAAATGAAATAGATTTTTCTGATGTGGTGGGTCAGGAGAGCGCTAAAAGGGGACTGGAAATTGCGGCCGCCGGTGGGCACAATATTGCTATGTACGGGCCACCAGGAACTGGAAAAACTATGTTAGCCAAAGCTTTCTCTGGTATTTTGCCACCACTCTCTTTTGAAGAAATTATAGAAATCACTGGTATCCATTCTGTAGCTGGTACCCTACGGGGTGACTTAGTCAGTGTTCCCCCTATCAGAGCGCCACATCACACCGCTTCTTATGTTTCACTCGTTGGTGGCGGAACTATACCAAAACCAGGTGAAGTTACACTGGCACACAGAGGGGTTTTATTTTTAGATGAATTCCCAGAGTTTGATAAAAAAGTTTTAGAAACACTACGCCAACCTTTAGAGGAAAGAGAAATAAGTATTTCACGCGCTCGTGGCTCTATCACCTTTCCAGCCAATTTTATTCTAATTGCGGCCATGAATCCTTGTCCTTGTGGAAATTATGGTTCTAAAAATAAAGAGTGTATTTGCCGAGCGATAGATTTGCTCAAGTATCAAAGAAAAATATCCGGTCCTATTATGGATAGAATAGATATGTGGGTGGAAGTTTCACAAATAAATCACGCTGATCTGTCTGGTAGAAAAAGTGACAACCAAATTAAAAATAATCCAAAAATACGGGCCAGAATTTCCACAGCAAGAACTAGGCAAGCAGAAAGATTTCTTAAATTAAAAAAGAAAATAAAAACCAATAGCGAAATGAATTCTAAAGATATTTCTAATTTAATTGATTTATCTAAAGAAGTAAAAGAAGTGCTGGACAAAAGTGCAGTAAAACTTGCCCTCTCAGCCAGAGCCTATCACCGAGTTATCAAACTAGCACGCACCATAGCTGACCTAGAGAACAAAAAAGAAATAGAATTGCCACATATTTTAGAAGCGCTTCAATACCGCCCTAAAAATTAAATAACAAAATAGAAACTACCTGATTGCTTCCTTCTTCCTTTTTAAATCATTAATCTGTTTCTTTTTTTCTGCTTCCTCCTGCTCTAATTTAGTAAGATCCCGAGCCATATCTTCAGCTTGACTGGCAAGCTGATCGGCAGCTCTTTTTTTAAGAAATAAGTCCTGTTCCTCTTTTTTTATTTCTCGTTCTTTAGACTCTGTATCTTTTGAAATACGTAATCCAGCACCAGAGACCTGTTTAGTACTCATCTCTATATTTTTAGAGGCTAAGGTTAATCTATTCTTTTCAGACTCCTTACGCTTAACCGCTTCTTGGTCTTCCTCAACTTCCTTTTCTAGAGCCTTGGTCTCAGTCAGCATCTTAGCAAGTTCTTCCTTGAGCTTATCAGTCTTTTTTGTCAGATCATCAAGAGCCGACTTATCTTTATCACGTTCTGCCTCGAGCGTAGCCTTATCTTTTTCAACCGTCGTAATCTGCAATCTAGTCTTCTCTAAATCCGACTCAACGGCATTAGTCCGAGTATCGTGAGTAGCAACTTCAGCCTTAAGATAACCCAGACCTCCCTCATTTTCTTTAATTTGTTTCTCCAACAGAAAAATCGCCGTCTTGGCTTCTTCAGCTTTTCTCTTGGCACCTAAAAGTAGATTCTTTTTAGTTTGTAATCCACCAGTAAAACGAATAAGTTCCCTCTCTAAATTATCTATCTGCAATTGTAGCTTCCTCCTCTCTGTCTCAGCCTGATCTTTTTTTATTTTCTCTTGGTCTATCCTAGCTTCTTCAGCTAGCTTTTTTTTATTAAAAGGATCTACATCACCAGTTTTTACTCTTGAATTGCTTGAGTTATATAACATAAGACTATTATAACAAGAATCCACTCAGAAAAGAAATAACAAAAAACCAGGCGCTCTTATCCTGGTCTTCAAAAAGTTTTTTAAAACTAAAAAGGATTCTTGGCTCCACGAACCTCAAAGTGTAAGTGTGGGCCAGTTGACCGGCCGGTATTACCAGAATAACCAATTGTTTGACCTTGAGTAACAGACTGACCGACTGTGACTACTACATCACTCATGTGACCATAAACAGTTTGGGTGTTATTTGGATGTTTAATAACGATATATTTACCATAGCCTCCGTTGTAACCAGAATTTTTACTGATAATAACGGTACCCTGAGCCGCCGCATAAAGGGTGGTTCCCACCGGCATACCATAATCAACACCGTTGTATCCATGAATACCTTGAGACTTATGACCGCCAACAAAAGGCTTTATGTAATAACCAGCATAAGATGGGCCGCTAGCGTAATTTATTTTAGCACCTGAAGAGTTAGAGGAGGCTGATGGTCTGATAGAGGATGAAACTTGTCCATCAGGAATCATAATAACATCACCCACGGCCAACTTGGCAGTTATTGCCAAATCATTAAAACTAGCAATTTCATCTATATCACCATTATATTTGCTAGCAATTTTAACCAACGTATCACCAGAAACCACGGTATGTCTAACTCCAGAAATTGGGAGGATAACTAAATCTTGACCAATCTTAAGCACGGACCCTTTTGTCATATCATTGGCCCACAAAATAGTATTTACAGAAACGTCAAACATCTCGGCGATTGAGGCCAAAGTATCACCACTCCTAACTATATAAGTACTAATCTGATCATTGGAGTTAGTCATCTTTTCTGGCTCATCCGTTGATGGGCCAACTTCTGGTAACAAAGCTTCACCATTATCAATGATCACATCTGACCCTGCTTTTACTGATAAATCAAAATTTGTAGCTGGTTCGAGTAAAACCATGGTCTGAGAACTTGTCTCTACTACAGTCTCAGCCTGAGCAGAAACACTTTGACCACCAAAAATATCTGAGAAGAAGGATGCAACACTAGCATGAGTAATAATAGGTATAAAAACAAGACTGATTAAAAAAGAAAAAAAGAAAATAGGCCTTCCTAAAGAAAGCCGAAAGTCGTTATATATTTTAGTGTTTGATTTAAAATCCATAATCGAGGCAGTTTGTAAAACTGTGATTCGGTCATCTATCAGGCAAAGTCATAAAGACTGGTGAACCGCCTACCCTTATAGAGTAACAAAAATAGACCCCATAATCAATGAATAAGGGATTGGGCTGTGGATATCTCCAAATGAATATATGGCTCAAAATAAGGTTATTATATTTAGTTTATATTGACGGATATCATATTTTTATTGTAAAGTAAAAAATAAAAGATGAGGCTTTTATGAAATAATCATGAAGTAAAATATGAGGCTTACCTCTTCCATGCTATATTATGCAAATGAACCCAAATTCAATCGAAAATAATCATCTAGTAGGCCTAAATGAACACCAAAAAGAAGCGGTTTTACACACAAAGGGGCCACTTTTAATCTTTGCTGGAGCGGGGGCAGGTAAAACCAAAACCGTCACTTGTAGAATAATGCATTTAATTAAAACGGGGATAGAGCCCAAAAATATTCTAGCTATCACTTTTACTAATAAGGCCGCCAAGGAGATGCGGGACCGGGTTCTAACCGCCATAGAAAAAGAAAGAGGACTAATAGGAAATTATCAGACTGAAAAGCCTTTCATTAGCACCTTCCACTCGCTTGGCGTGTATATTATAAAAGAAAACAGTCGAGAGCTGGGGCTGACCCGCCATTTTTCTATTTTTGACAAAAATGATTCACAAAAGGTGATTAAAGATATCATCCAAGAAATGGGTTTAGACCCCAAACAGCATGAGCCAAATAAAATTTTAGGTATAATTTCAAGAGAAAAAGGAGATTTAAAAAATGAGGAAGATTTTACTGAGTCTATCAGAGGAGAAAACTCTACTGCTCACCATGAGCTTGTAGCCCGTGTTTGGACAGAATACGAGAAAAGACTAAAGGCTGAAAAAGCACTGGACTTTGATGATCTTTTACTTAAAACTTATAAACTTCTAAAAAACAAACCGGAGATTCTAAAAAAATATCAGGAGCTTTGGCAATATATTCACATTGACGAGTATCAAGACACCAACAAGGTTCAATATATGACAGTAAAAATGTTGGCTGAAAGACATCAAAATATTTGTGTGGTGGGGGATATTGATCAAAATATCTACAGCTGGAGAGGAGCAGATATAAAAAATATTTTAAACTTTGAAAAAGATTATCCAAAAGCTAAAGTAATTCTCCTAGAAGAAAATTACCGTTCAACCCAAAATATTTTAGCTGTAGCCAATGGCATTATCAAAAAAAATACTAACAGGGTAGAGAAAAATCTATTCACAAAAAATGCTGAGGGTGAAAGAATCAGTCTTTATGCTGGCTATAATGAGGTAGAGGAGGCTCAATACATTGCTAATAAAAGTAAAGAATTAATTGCCTCTGGTATTTCCGCGCACGAAATTGCCGTTCTTTACCGAGCCAACTTTCAAAGCCGGGCCCTGGAAGATGCTTTTTTAACTAAAAGTGTGCCGTACCAAGTACTAGGAACAAAATTCTTTGAGAGAAAAGAAGTTAAAGATATTATTTCTTTTGTCCGTGCAGGACTAAATCCAGATAGTTTAACAGACATAAAAAGAGTTATTAATGTACCAGCTAGAGGCATAGGTAAAGTAACCATACTTAAAATATTTTCTGGACAAAAAGAAGATTTACCAATTGGGACTAAAATAAAAGTAGAACAATTTTTTAATTTACTAAAGAGGATAGGTGAACAAGCAGTAGAGAGTAAGCCGTCTGAAATCATAAAATTTATCATCAAAGAAAGCGGGATTGAAAAAGAACTTCAAGCTGGTAATGACGAAGATAGAGAGAGGCTAGAAAACATGAGGGAACTAGCAACCCTAGCTATTAAATATGACCACTTACCCTTGGGTGAGGGGATAGAAAAATTAATTGAAGAGGCGGCCTTGGTAAGTGATCAAGATAGTTTAGAAAAAAATGAACCAGCTGTAAAACTCATGACCGTTCACGCCTCTAAAGGATTAGAATTTGATTATGTTTTTATCACCGGGCTAGAAGAGGATTTATTCCCACATCAAAGGATGAATGCCACCAAGAACAAAGAAGATAGTGAGGAGGAAAGGAGGCTTTTTTATGTAGCAATAACCAGGGCCAGAAAGAAAATATTCCTAACTTATGCTAATACCCGAACTATTTTTGGCTCAACCCAATCAAATACTCCGTCACAATTTATTTCTGATATAGATGAAGATTTATTAGAAAATGATCAGACATTTGAATATCGGGAGAAAATAATATATCTTGAACTATAAGGTTCAGTAATTAAAAGACGAAATGCAAAACATACCAGCAAAAAAATCGTTAGGGCAAAATTGGCTAAAATCAAAAACAGCTTTATTTAAAATGGTTGAAACAGGGGAGATTTGCTCAACCGATATTATAGTTGAAGTTGGTCCTGGGAAAGGCGCGCTTACAGAAAATCTATTAGAAAAAGCGGGAAAAGTTATTGCGATTGAAAAAGACCATCGACTAATAGAACTATTAAAAGATAAATTCTCAAAACAAATTACGGAAGACAAACTAATCTTATTAAGTAAAGATGTTTTGGATTTAATTCCAGAAAAATTTAGATTGTTTGGTGACAGTTACAAAGTCATCGCTAACATTCCTTATTACATCACCGGGCAATTCCTGCGGAAATTTTTAGAGACCGAGGCCCAACCAGAAAGGATAATTGTAATGGTGCAGAAGGAAATTGCCGACCGAATTGTGGCGCACGATGGTAAGGAAAGCTTGTTATCTTTAGCGGTCAAAGTCTATGGTCAAGTAAAAAAAGTGATGAAGGTGGATAAAGAAAATTTTTCCCCCGCTCCAAAAGTTGATTCGGCTATTCTGGCAATCACAAATATCTCTAAGAAGTTTTTTACTGATAACAACATTCCTGAAAAAAAGTTTTTTGAAATTTTGCACGCCGGTTTCGCTCATAAAAGGAAAATGCTTTTAGGGAATCTGAAAGAGTGGTTTATAAAAAAGGGAAGAAAAGATACCGAAACTTTACCAAATATCTTTGCTGAAATAAAACTTTCCGAAAAAATTCGGGCTGAAGACATTACCCTTCAAAACTGGGCAGACCTAACAAAAAACCTCCACTAATCAGTGGAGGTTTTTTGTTAGGTTAAAAAGTGTACTACCACGCCCACCAAGGACGGTCTGGTACGTACTGAGGTAATGGTGTGAGATCGCGTAGTGGTGTCATGTCAGGCTGAGGTGTTGTTCTATAGGATGTTGGTGTGGGATCAGGCGGCGGCGGATTATTTGGTATTAATTGAATTGGATGTTGGTCATAATAGGCAGGATTAGTTTTATATAATTCTCCAGCCTCCTCCCAGGTCATCAGTGGTGTAGACGGAGGCGGTGGTGGTAGCTGATCTAGATCATCAGGATCAGCAACAGGAGGTGCTTCTCTATAATCAAAAGCAGCAGTGTCAGCATCACCATCTTCAACTATCGGCTTAGGGATTTCTTGTGCCGGGACTGGTGGTGGTGTAACAAGACCAGTAGTAGAAACCTTAACAGTCACAGTGTAGTTCCTTTTATTTCCATTCATACCAGTGACGGTATATTTAACTGGTGAATTAAAGTTCTGGGCTACGCCAGTAGCTGGGCTAACAGACTTTGAGTCTGCGCTGATAGTGACATCAGGAGCAATCGAGGTAAGATCAATTGGATCTGATAGCGTAACTATAATTTGACCGGAGTTCTGATTAATTGAAACTGAGGAACCTAGACCAGACACGGTTGGGAAACTAAAACCGGTAATCCTGGCTGATAAATCAGCACACTCACCAGGTTCACTGACTTCTTTGAGTGCTCCAAGTTGCTTAAGTGGGACTCCGGCGAGGGGATTATTAGTTACTGTATTAAGTGGTAAAGTACCATTACAGATATTCCTTGTCTCAAGAGCCCAAGCATCACCTGTACCTAAAAGTGTACTACCCGTCCTTTTAAGAGGGTCGTAATCATACGGTGAAGCTACTCTTAATTTCGAGATGGCTGAGCTTTTTACTATAAGCCACCCTGTACCCTCAGTATTAGGAATAGTTGGGGCACTTCCTGGAGCACGATAGACTGGGCAACTCTCTAGGGTTATGACCTTATACGCTAGGTTATTAGAAGTAGAATCCTTTTTACAATCATAAATACCTGTCACCTGACCACCAAAAGGAATATTTGTTATATCTTCAACGGCGCCAGTCCCAGAACCAGGTTGACCAGGGATTGGTGCATCTGGGTTTGTAAGACCAGAATCAGGCTGGCCAGTGCCTGGCTGCTGACCTGAGTTTGGGAAACCAGAACCAGGCTGACCAGAACCAGGTTGACCAGAACCAGGCTGACCAGAACCGGTAGCACATGGATCATAGTACCCTCCACTAGGCTGGTTTGCGAAACCATTTGGTTGACTACCAAAAGATCCACTTACACCCGCCCCAAAGCCACCAGACCAACCAGTACTAGAATTATACCCCAGACCGCCAGTTGCTCCCACAGAAAATCCATTACCAGAATTACCACCAGGATTACACTGACTACCTTGACCGTTACCAAAAGGACTGCCGCCGCCCGATGAACCACTGCCGTCAGGACTGCCGCCGCCCGATGAACCTACGCTAGGAAAAGGGCTACTACCAGAACCAGAACCTGGACTAGCACCCCCGCCAAGGCCACTTGTATCTTCTTGAGTATCTTCTTCTGCATCTTCTTTTCCATCTTTCCCATCCTCATCACCAAAAACCGCTACGGCACAATTTGTCGTTCCAGTTAAAGTACCAGACTTAACAGTTAGATTGGCCTCTTTTGCGCCAACGGAAGAATAAGTTTTAGTAAGAGTTGACTTTGAACCAGAAAGCCCCTCACCTGACCATTTATATTTATAACTTCCATTTCCACCAGAAGCTTTTGCTTTCCATGTCACCTTTTCCCCAGTTGAGACAAAGGATGGCTTAGCTTCACAAGTAATAGCTAGATCAGTAGTGGAAGCAGTGGTATCGGTGGTTGTGGCAATTACAGTTACAACATAAGACTGGGTGGATCCATTATTAGCACTAACGGTGTAAGAAACGGGATTAGTGAAATTTTGGACTACGCCACTAGCTGGACTAACAGACGCTCCAGTAATGACAATAATAGGAATCAAACTGGTAGTAGAGGTGTTAAGAGGAACCCTAACTTCAATGGTGTGTGCTGTTTCGTCGATAACACCACTAGCTACTGGATTAGAAAAACCAAAAGAAGTAATCGCCTTATCTGATACAGAGGCATTGGTAACAGTTACAACATAATCCTTAGTAGTACCATCAATTGCGGTCACCGTATAAGTAACGGGGTTGGTAAAATTTTGGGCCACACCAGTGACTGGACTAACAGACGCTCCTGTTCCCAAAATACTTGGGATTAAAGAGGTGACATTAGTACCATAGGGGACAACTACAGATATAGCTCCAGAATTTTCATCAATAACGCCAACGGCTGGTGGGGTTACAAAACTAAAATTTGTAATAACCTTAACAGCTGAATCTACAACTGAGCTAGAACTTATTCTAGCGCTACAATCAGCTGTTGCTACCATAGAACCAGAAGTTACTCTGAGATAGACAGTTTTCACTCCAGGAATTGAGTATTCTCTGGACACTGTCCTGGAACTACCTGAAACATCTCCCGCCCATTCATATCTGTAGCTACCAGTACCTCCATCTGCTTCTGCCTCCCAAATAACAGTGGAATTTATAGTGGTAGTGGCTGGAGTAGCCTCACAAGAAACCTCTAAATCTCCATCATCGGTAGATCCAAAATTAATCCAAACCGAGTCAGTAACTGTCCCCAAAGGACCAGTACAAGAGATACCATAATTACCAGAAGCGTTCACAAAGACCGACTGTGAACCAGAAAGAGGTTTTGAACCAGAAGTACTTTGACAAGAGGTTACGTTAGCAGAGGTCCAAGTAACAGTCACATTACGAGCTGAATTAACGTTTAGCTGACCACTCTGGCCATTAATTTTTAAATCAACAAAAGGAGAGGTTCCAAGAGTAGGAGTGTTGCAGTTAAACAGATTTCGAGCTGCTTGTGCTCTGTTTGTTGGAATAACCGCAATACTAATCAAAACCTCGGTAAATCTACAAGTAGAAGAGTTTGTGTTGTCAACATAGGACGTAACAGTTGTGGCGGGAATTACTGTTTGGGCTACCCTACTTGGCCTATTTTGAGGTAAACCAATAGAATCTGGTGTAGTCATTACCCCAAGCAAGAGATTCAATTTTGTTCGGGTCAATTTATCAAGATTACCAGTACCAGTGGTTAATCCATTAGGAGTTAAGATAGAATCCTTGTATTTATTCTGAAATTTAATAACGGCGGACTTGGTCAAAGGACCAAAATAAGTACCCTCGTTACCAAGAGAGCCAACATCATCCGTATTTAGGGTGACAATAGTGTCCACGGAGGAATTTAGGACACGCTGAAGCTCTTTTACATCTGGATCAGTGTCTCCAAGCATTAAATCCTTCTTGAAGGAAAAATCAGAGGAAACAACAGTCCTTAAACTACCCACATTTTGGGCCTTAGCCACATTTACAAAAGAAATGGAGCTGATTAACAAAATTAAGACTAATAAAAGAGTGGAGACAAATGAACTTATTTTTTTCATATTAAAAAATTAATAAATTAATAAAGATTAATAAAAAAGTATAAATAAATACACAATATTTACTTCCACATTATACCATAATACAAAAAAGTTACACAACAACTAATTCAAAATAGCTTAGTCTTATAAACCACAGCCAATTACTATACTTGAGAGTAAGAATTTGATACAATATAGAAATTATATGAATAAATACTTGCCATCAAAAAAATTTATTTCTATCCTCCTATCTATTGTTGTTGCTTTAGGAATTATTTTTATCTCTCTTCCACCAAATAAACAAAAAAAGACAAACACAAATAACAACAAGGCAGCTCAGACAGAAAACAATATCACAAAGCTAAGTATGAATAGTGCAGATACTGACGAAGATGGTCTAAAAGATTGGGAAGAGACTCTCTGGGGAACAGACTCTAAAAAATCAGATACTGATGGTGATGGGACTACTGACGGCAACGAAATAAAAGCCGGACGTGACCCATTGAAGCCAAATACTAGCACAAAAGGCAAGGAACCTAACGACACATTGGAAAACCAAAAAATAATTGCTCAAAAAAAAGCTGAGGAAGATTTTAAAAACCTGACCGTAACAGAAAAGGTAAGCCATGAACTGTTATTACAATATTTAAAGACAGGAAAAACTGACTCAAAACTAACAGATGTAGAGGTTCAAACCATTGTAAATAAGGCCCTGACTTATTTACCGACAATTACTTATAAAACCCACAGCCAAAGGGATTTAGGAGTAATAAATTCCTCAACCAATGAAGTCCTGAGAGACTATGCTAATAATGTGGCCAAAATTATTTTAGATAACTTAATGACAAAAACAGAGAGTATTAATTCGATAATCGCCGATACTGGGGACATCAACAATGATGAAAAATTGACAGAAGAAACTAAAATAATTTTCAAAAGATTTGACCCACTAATAGCTAAAAATAAAAAAACTGTCACAAGCTTATTAAATGTTTCTGTTCCAGAAATATTTTTAACTAAACACCTGGAATTAATAAACTCTTTTGAGGAAATTTACGAAAAGCAGGTCCTGATGCAAAAGTCCGCGGAAGATATAGCAGTTTTAGTACTTGTAAAAGGGAACTATTACGAGAGTGTTCAAGAACTATCAACTGTTTTAATAAAAATAGCTGCCCAAGTGTCTGCTATGAAAATAAAATTTGTGAGCGAAAATGATTATGGTTATCAGCTTTTTAATGTTATAATTCCAAGATAATAAAATATCATTTATGATGAAATCTAAATTAAACTTAAAGAAATTAATAATCTTAGTTATTTTCTTAATCTCTTCGTCTATAAGTCAACTAGCTATTGCTGACCTACCCGTGGAAGATTCTGTGGTACGAGATAACACTAGCGCTATAAAAGCAGCGACGGATGCAATAAACAGGACGACTGAAGGAATAAAGACAGCGGTAGATAGTATAAATAAAAATACTGAAGGGCTTAAAACAGACAGTGAGACCTTGGTGGCTAACACAGACGAGATAGCCTCTATTTTAGCTGGTGATAAACCGGGCGCCCAGTATGATAATATTCAAGCTGGAAAAACGCTAGTGGAAATTAAACTTCTTTTAAGAAAACTAACTGACAGCATTGCTACGTTTGCCAAAAGTGGTTTTGAAGGAAATCCAGCTTTTATTACTAATACCGGTGTATATCTGCAAAAAACTGAAGACGTAACAATTAACAATTTTATAACCGGTAATTCTCTTGATTCTGTTTGTCCATCCTTTAAAACTTCAGTTAAACAAGCTGTGGGGGATAACTATACTACTTTTGATAAAAAAATTGCCTGTACTATCACAGACCCAGTGACGTTAAGTAATGACAACTTTATTGAAAGCGGTGGCTGGCCTACTTTTGTAGAAAGAAACACCAAACCACAGAACAATGTTATGGGGGCAACTTATCTGGCCCAAATGGAATTAGACCGCCGGGTTGGAGAGAGCCGAACAAATGCCCAACTTGAAGCTTCCTGGGGAGGTGGTTTCAAATCTTGGAAAGATTGCTCTGATATAGCCAATGCTGATTATAGCCGTGGTTATGACGGCTGTGTAATAAAAACCCCAGGGTCAGTGATTCTTAATAAGGTAAACTGGGCGGATACAGCTTCAGTCAGAGAGTTGGAACTGGCTGACAACTTTAACACCATAACCTACGTTGCTAGCCAAAGTGTCTACAGTTATTCTTCATTGGGATCCCTTTCCTCTTCTGGTTCAGGTGGTGGAGGTCTTTTGGGTTCAAACACCTCTTCAGTAAGTGCTTCTAGTAGAAATGATATATATAACCGTTACAAAGAATATTTATGCACCCTAAACCCAAGTTATTGTGATAACAACCCTAATCCAATTGTTAACCGGGAGACAGCCATAACTATGATTAATTATAAAATCAATACGGAAACGAACTATCTAGCTGCTCAAAACAATATTCTGAACTTATTAAACACCACTAGACAGACCTTTGCTTCTTCAACAATTTCTTCTCCCACCTGCCCTTCTTTAATTATAGACGGAATAGTTGCACAGATTGATGGAACCGCCACTGGAACTAAAACATTAATTTGGAACAAACTTGATGTCTTATCCACAATTAACACCATCTCTCTTAATCTTACCGCCTTAAATAACGCCAAGACAGCCCTAGGTAATCCAGGTCTAACTGACCCGCAAATAGTACAGATCTACCAAAATGCTATCACGCGTGGCAATTTAAGTACTGAGGCAGATGTGGTCTCTTTCACTGTCGGCGTAAAATATATAGCCATCAAAACCTGGATCCAGGACAAAGTTACCGCTTACAAAACAGCCTGCACCCTTAATACAAGTCCGTTTTCCACTTGGGGGATAGAGTAGCTAGTAGATTTTAAAGTTTTTTTAAGCTAAAATAAAGTTTGAATGAAGAAAATTTCTTCGAAAATTATCGTATATCTATTGCTTGCAATTTTCCTATGGACAGGAGCAGGAACTTTTGGAACACCCCTGGCGCATGCAGGGTGGTTCTCCGACACCGCGCAAGACTTTGTAATGGGCCTTAATGGAGCCATATTACAGATGCTTGCCATTCCATTGTTTTCAATAATTCTAAGAATAACCGCAGCGATACTGGATATGTCTATTAATTTTACTCTTTCTACTGAGATTTTTAAAAATTCAGCACTGGGGGTGAATACAATCTGGGCTATGATTAGAGACGTTTGTAATATTACCTTTATTTTTATTCTTCTCTGGACAGCTATTCAAACAATTGTTGGTGTAGCTGGAGCAAAAACAAAAGAAGTTATTGCTCATGTTGTTGTTGCCGCTTTATTAATTAATTTTAGTCTTTTCCTAACCAGGCTCGTTATTGACTTTGGTAATATGTTTGGTGTTTCTTTATATAACCAAATTATGAGCACTGACCCAACAGGGCAAGCTAGTCTTAGTGCAATATTAATGAGTAAACTGGGTATATCGATAGTGTCTGGCCATGCTGAAGCGGCGGCGGTTGGAGGGGGTATATTAAAAACCGAATACGGCATAACTTCTTGGTTACAACTGGTGACAATCATAACTGCCTTTTTGGTTTTTCTATATGCTATGTTGCTAATGGTTGTGAGAAGCGTGGTCTTAATATTCCTTGTGGCCATATCACCAATTGGTTTTATGGGAGACGTTTTACCCAAATTCAAGGAATACTCAGAAACGTGGCGCACGACCCTCTATGGGCAAGTGATGATTGCTCCTACCTTTCTTCTCTTTCTTTATTTAATAGTAAAAGTTGGTGACAGCTTTAACTCTAACACTGGTACTCCACTAGGAAATAGTGACACACTTAAATATTTGGCATATTTCAAATATGTGATGATAATTACATTATTAATTATTGCTGTTAAAGTAACTAAAAAAATGACCGGGGCTGTTGGCTCTGCTATAGAAAAATTTGGAATGCTGGCTGTCGGTGCCGCTGTTGGTGTGGCTTCTGGTGGAGCAGCCTTAGCACTAAGACAATCCTTAGGTAGATGGAGTGGCAACCAACTCGAAGGCGAAAAAGGTGCTAATTTAAGAGCTAGAGCAGCCTCTGGAGATAAAGGCGCAAGAATAAAATTAGCTATGCTTGAAAAAGGTAAAAATAGTTCATTTGATGCAAGAAATGCTCCAGGTGCTAGCCTGGCAAGTAAGGCAGCTGGTATGGTTGGTGGCAGTTTGGGAGTAAAAGTGCCTACTGCAGGTACACCAGGTCAAGCATTTAAGACCGCATCCGCAATACCATTCGTTGGAACTACCTTAGGAAGACTCGGTGGAACAACGACAGAGATTAAAGCGGCAGAACAAGAAGCTGAAAATAAGAGATATAATGATCTAAACGCGAGTGTCACAAACAAACAAAAATTGGCAGCCAATGAAGCAGTTCAAATCAGAGACGCGGTAGTAAAAACAAGACTAGCCGCTGACGCCAGATATTCTGGTCCAACAGGAGCTAAGACCAAAAAAGATGGCTTATTAAACGTTGAGGCCCAGATGCCTACCCACGTTGAGTGGGAAAACGTGAAGAGAGATCACGCCATTGCTCTTGCCCAACAGACAGCAGCGGTAACATCAGGTAATGCTAAAGATATTGCAGATGCAAACAGAAACGTCAATGCTGCAGAAAGAACCATGAAGGGCAAAGAAAAAGAGTTGCAGGAAGAACTTAAGAAGAAATACGCAGGTGAAATAGCAGAATTAGATGAACAAATAAAAGCAATAAAAACTCAGACAGAAGTGGATGTCGAAAAAGATACGGCAATAATAACTCCAGATCAAAGGCAGAAACTAGATGTTATAAATAAGGCAAGAAATTATGCAGCTTCAGTCCGAGC
Source organism: Minisyncoccia bacterium (assembly GCA_044346845.1). Lineage (GTDB taxonomy): Bacteria > Patescibacteriota > Minisyncoccia > Phycocordibacterales > GWA1-40-21 > CAIJXO01. Next base: position 21,005 of record JBIIYK010000003.1, read on the forward strand.
TGGTAGATTAGGCCATCCTGGCGGTATTTCATCAATGGCTAGCGGGACAAGGTTGGATATTAGGAGGGAAAGGCGTGAAGAATTAGCAAATAAGATGGAGAATCAGCGCGAAGAAAAAATAAAATAATATGCAAAACCCAAAAACAACTCAGGAAATAATAGATGAGCAAGTTAAAAAACTACCTAAAGAAGTAAGAGATGCAATTGTTTCAGTGGATTATAATACAAAACTTGAAGAAATCTATAAGAGACAAAAGTTGTTAATTGATCAATCGGCTAAACTTGAAATGGAAACTTCTCTAGTAATGATTGGTCTAGAGCCAATAACTTTGTATACAGAAAATTTACAGAGAGAATTAAATCTACCAATAATGCGAGTTAAAGAAATAGCAATGGACGTCAATGAACATATTTTCAAACCAATTCGTGATTCATTGCAAAAAATGAGTGAGGGGTTGTTTGAAGAAGAAAATACTAATGAGAACAAGGGTACTGAACCAGGCGTAAAGTCCACTACTGCTGAAGACATAGATTTGGATCGAGATCAAATTTTAAATGAAATTGAAAATCCAGCTACTATTGATAAGGGGGATAGAACCATGGCCTTTACTCAATCAAACCCTCCACACGCTAATCCGATCAAGACTACTGAATTAGAGATAAGACCAGAACAAGAAATTGAAATTATTCCAGGAGAGGAAGCAAAGGACGTTAAAGCAGAAGTAAAAAAAGAGGAGAAACCCGTCCAGAAAAATATAGATGTAGTTCAATCTAAAATGTCCGGCCCCACCGTAACCTCACAACAAATTATTGACGTTAAACCAGAAATAAAATTACCTGAGATAGAAAAAAAGAGACCAACCAGCGGGATAGATCCTTATCGTGAACCTTTAATATAAATGAGATTTCAAGTTCCACAATTTATAGACATTGAAGATAAGATATTTGGTCCATTAACCATCAAACAATTTGTGTATATTGCCGGTGGGGCAGGTCTGGCTTTTATCTTGTTCCGGGCTATTCCTTTTGTTGTTATTTCTATCCCTTTAATGCTTTTGGTGATTATCTTTTCTCTAGCCCTGGCCTTCTATCAGGTAAATAACAAACCTTTGCTTAACATGATCCAAAGCGCTTTTGGTTATGCCATTTCCAGCAAATTATATCTATGGAAGAAAAGTGATAAATCTCCAGAAAAAACTCCTCAAGCCGTCACTAGCCAAGCCCCCATCTATGTTCCAAAATTATCACAAAGTAAATTACATGATCTAACCTGGAGTCTTGATATAAAAGAAAGCTTGGATTCTACCACCAAGGAAAAATAAAGATGGTTTTTTTAGCTAAAAAGAGGGAATTAAGTTATAATAAAACAGTATGGCCGTATCAAAAACAACTCAAGAATTTGTTCCTATAAAAGAAGTTCGTGATGGAATAATAATAATGAAAGACGGCTCAATGCGAGCGATTGTTTTATCCTCCTCCTTAAACTTTGCCCTAAAATCTAGCGATGAACAAGAGGCAATTATTTATCAATTCCAAAACTTCTTAAATTCCTTAGATTTTTCTGTTCAAATCTCCATTCAATCTAGAGAGCTAGACATTAGACCATATTTAAATACCCTAGAAAAACGCTACACGGAGGAGGTTAATGATTTATTAAAAATTCAAATAAAAGAATACCTCCAGTTCGTCAGAAACTTTACTGAGACCCAAAATATCATGACTAAAACATTTTTTATAGTTATTCCCTTTAACGCTACCCTACTAAACTCCAAATCTAGTGGCGGAATTGGCGGAATTTTTAGTTCCACCAAAGGTTCAACCACTCAAGCCAAGGCAGATAATTTTGAAGAAAACAGAACACAGCTAGAACAAAGAGTTTCCGTTATTCAACAAGGTTTATTACGTTGTGGTGTCCGTAGCGTCAGTCTAGGAACAGAAGAGGCAATTGAGTTGTTTTACAAGCTATTTAATCCTGGTGACACAGAGAAAGCGATTAAAATTTAAAATGTATGGGTATATTTGATTTTATAAAAAAGAAAAAGGAAAGCGAACCATCACTCACATCTTTCTTACCCCAAGAAATATACGAGAGCGGTGTTTTAGAGTTACAAGACATCATTGCTCCCTCAGCCTTAAAAGTAACACCCAACCAAATAAATTTGGGAGAGAAAATAGCCAGAACATTCTTTGTTATTTCTTATCCTCGTTTTTTAACTGAGAGCTGGTTTGCTCCCATTATAAACTTAGATAAAGTTTTTAATATTTCAATTTTTATTCACCCCATTGAAACAGTAAAGGTTCTCCGCCAATTTCAAAAAAAGGTGGCTGAAGTTCAAAGCCAAATCAACGCCAGAGAAAGTAGGGGATTAGTTCGTGATCCCATCTTGGATACTGCCTATCAAGATTTGGAGTCTTTGAGAGACAATCTACAACAAGCCCAAGAAAAACTTTTTGATGTTGGGGTTTATATTACTATCTATGGTAAAAACGAAGAAGAATTAGAAAATTTGGAAAAGGAAATAAAATCCGTTCTAGAATCAAGGTTAGTATACTTGAAGCCGGCTCTTTTCCAACAAGAACAAGGCTACAAGAGCATTTTACCAATAGCCACAGATGAATTGAACGTTCACTCTAAATTAAATTCTTCTCCTTTATCTAGCATTTTCCCTTTTGTCTCATTTGACCTTACTTCAGATAAAGGTATTCTCTACGGTATAAACCGCCACAATAATAGCTTGGTGCTTTTTGACAGGTTCTCCCTTGATAACTACAACTCGGTAACTTTTGCTAAATCTGGTTCAGGTAAAAGCTACTGCACCAAATTAGAGATTCTTCGTTCTCTTATGTTTGAAATTGAAGTGATTGTTATTGATCCTGAAAAGGAATACAAATATTTGGCTGAGGCGGTGGGTGGTAAAAACTTTGATATCTCTTTAAACTCAGACAATCATATCAATCCGTTTGATTTACCAGTGGCCCGTGAAGATGAATCTCCCGCTGACGTTCTACGTTCAAACATCATAAACCTAGTTGGCCTTTTCCGTATTATGTTTGACGGACTATCCCCAGAAGAAGACGCTATTGTTGACCGAGCCATCAGTGAAACCTACGCCTTGAAGGACATAACTCCAGAATCTGACTTTGCCAACCTAGAACCACCCCTACTTTCTGACTTTGAATTAGTACTTTCTGGAATGGAAGGAGCGGAAGGATTGGTTCAAAAACTTTCCAAGTATACTCGTGGATCTTGGGCCGGCTTTATAAACAGACCAACAAACGTTGATATTAATGCCAAATTAGTAGTATTTTCCATTCGTGATATGGAAGATGATCTTAAGCCGGTAGCTATGTATATTATTACTCACTATATCTGGACAGCCGTTAGAAAAGAGCTTAAAAAAAGACTACTAGTGATTGATGAGGCTTGGTGGATGATGAAATCTGAAGACACAGCTTCTTTCTTGTTCAGTTTAGCCAAAAGAGGTAGAAAATACTTTCTTGGTTTGGCCACTATTACCCAGGACGTAGATGATTTCTTACGCTCTCCATATGGTTTACCAATCCTCACAAACTCTTCCATCCAAATTCTCTTAAAACAAAGCCCCTCAACAGTAGATAACCTACAAAAAATATTCAACTTAACAGATGAGGAAAAATTTCTACTCCTAGAGTCAGATGTTGGGGAAGGCTTATTCTTTGTTGGACAAAAACATGTTGCCATTAAGGTTATCGCTTCTTATACTGAGGATCAAATCATGACGTCTGACCCATCTCAACTATTATCTATAAAGAGGGCCCGAGAAGAACTGGAACAAAGCAACCAATAAAACGGTTTCAACTAAAAATGGTTTATGTTATAATTTGTCTGGTATGAAAATAAAGAAAATTTTTGTTTACCTGCTGGTACTATTCATTTTGACAGCTTTTTCTCCTTCTCTTTCTTTTAGCCAAACAACTCAGGCTGGTAATTTTTTAGAGATATCTATGGTCCCAGAAAACCCAGAGCCATTACAGGGTGTTAAACTTACTCTAAAAAGCTCTGCTTATGATTTAAATCGCTCAACTATAACCTGGTCTGTTGATAATAAGGTGAAGGGGACAAATATTGGCCTAAAAGAACTAAACATCCTGGCTGGTAAAAATGGACAAAAAACTAACATAAAAGTCTCCGTCAAAACACCAAATGATGGAGAAAAGACCCTTGAGGCCTTCTTCATTCCTTCGCTGGTTGATTTAATTTACGAAACTCACTCTTATGTTCCTCCCTTTTATAAAGGTAAGTCCTTAAATCCTAATCAGGGCGTGGTTTCTGTGACCGCCATCCCAGAGTTAATTAACAACCAAGGGGTAAGAATCCCAACTCAAAATATTCTCTATTCCTGGAAGAAAGACGGGGAAGTCCAAGAATCTTCTTCAGGAGTTGGTAAAAACACCTTCACCTTTAATGGAACCCTGCCAATCAGAGACGTCATTATTTCCGTGAATGCTTCATCTTTAGACGGAAATATCTACGCAGCCAAACAAATAAAAATCACCAGCATTTACCCAAAAGTAATATTTTATGAAAACCATCCACTCTACGGTCTTATGTTTAACCAAGCTATTAAAAACACCGTTAAAATGACGGAGGCTGAATTTAGTGTTTTAGCTATACCTTACTTTTTTAGTACTGGCTATGCTAATAATCCCGACATAGAATATAACTGGAGGATGAACGAAAACTCTCTTCTGAATCAGGAACCAAGAAACGCTTTTACGGCCAAAATTGAGAACACTTTATCTGGCACGGCGGGTATTAGTCTAAAAACTAGCGACATAAACAGACCTTTCCAATATAGTAGCAGTAGCTTCGTTATAAACTTTCAAAAAAGATAAATGAAATACTTTATAAATAAATTATTTATATTCAGTGCTGGGACTTTTTTCCTTCGGTCTGTATTTTACCCAATAATTTCCTTGGCGGCAGAAAAAATAGAATATACCGCCCTGGAAAAGGAGGCGTTTGAAGGCTTTACAACCAACAGCGGTGGTGGCCAATTGAGTGATTTTTTATCACAATCTTTCAGTTTTGGGTTAGCTTTGGCGGTGGCCTTAACGGTTATAATGATTGTTTGGGGCGGGCTCGAAATAATGCTATCAGAATCCGTTTTTAATAAAGAAGCTGGCAAAAAAAAGATAAACGAAGCTCTTTTAGGTCTAGGTTTAGCTCTTGTATCATGGCTTATTCTATACATCATAAACCCAGAGATCTTAAATTTTAAAATATAAAAGTATGATGTCTAAACAAACAGCAATAATACTTATCTTGGTGGTCTTTCTGGGGGCTATAGGGGCCTTGCTTTGGTTTTATTTCACAGTTAATACCGTAACTCCAATTAATCAGAACTCCTTCTCTGATTCTACTGTTTATAACCCTTTTGAAGTGAAGCCGCTAGACGACCTCTCTTCAACAAGCACTACTGAAGAAATAACCCCCGACCAAGAAAACATCACTGTTTTTGGAAAACTAAGTAAAATGTCTGAGGAATTAATTTCAGGTTTTTCTGTTATTAAAAACAACAAAACCCAAAAAACCAATATTCATTATATTCTTCGCTCAAACGGAAACATATACGAAGCCTATACAGACTCCCCAGAGACAAAAAGACTTTCTGGTACCACCATTCCAAAGGTTTATGAATCTGTCTGGCTGTCTGATGGTGAAAAATTAATAATAAGATATTTAAAAAGTGATTTGGAAAATATAGAAACCTTTTCTGTTAAGATAAATCCAGCCACCACCACCTTAAATGAATTTGCCGGAGGAATAGACGGTAACTATTTACCAGAAAATGTAACCGCCCTAGCTATAAATCCGGCGGGGGATAAAATATTTTACTTAAAAAATAACCTGACCGGTTCTACTGGTTATGTTTCCAAACCAGACGGCACTGAAAAAAAGAGTATATTTGAGTCTCCACTCACTGAGTGGATGGTTTCTTGGCCTAAAGAAAATATTATCACCTTAAACACCAAAGCTTCTTCTAATGTTCCAGGCTATCTCTATTTTTTAAACAGCCAAACTGGTGTTTTCTCTAGAGCACTGGGTAATATAAATGGTTTAACAACTAAAACAAATAAAGAGGCCTCAGAAATTCTTTATTCTGACAGCACAAGATCTGTCCCTAGGCTGTATTTGTATAATGTAAAAAACGGTGAAAGTAAGCTCTTGCCTTTTAGCTCCTTGCCAGAAAAATGTCTTTGGAGTAACACTGACAATAAAACTGTCTACTGCGCTGTCCCAAAAACCTTTCCAAGTGGTGATTATCCAGACATTTGGTATCAAGGCTTAATCTCTTTCAACGATGATATTTGGATGGTAAACACTGAAACTATGGCCTCTACCTTAATAATGGATATTGAAAAAGAAGCTTCTAAAAATATAGACGCTGTAGAATTACAGCTGGACTCCAGTGACAATTATCTTTTCTTTATCAACAAAACAGACCTTTCTCTTTGGAATCTAAAACTTAAGTGAGTTAAATTATTAAAATAGTTAAACGGATAGATACTTTACCTTTACTCTTCTTTCTCTACCCTCACCAACAGATTCTGTGCTGATATCAGGATCATCAGCTAAGGTGCTGTGAACTACCATCCTTTCATAAGAAGACATGGGGTCCATAGTCACATCCATTTTTAAGTTTTTTGCCTCCTGGGCAGCACTCAGGGCTCTTACTTTTATCTTATCATCGGTTTTGGATTGTTGATTGTTGATGTCTATTGTACATTTAAAAACATCCTCTCCGGGCTTGGCACTCCTGTTAAACATCCTCTTTAGGATATAAACAAAATCTTTGGCTAAATCACTATTTTCAGAAGAAACTTTTTCAAATTCTACACTAACGATAGAGAAAATATGCCCGCGCTTAGGATCGGCAGAGTAGGTAATAGACTCAGTTGTTACTCCAATAAGCGTAAAAACTTGTTCTATTATTTTTTTGGCTTGTTCAGTGTTCATAATATTTTTCTTATTTTTTAATATCTCCGTCCTCAATGGCAATTTTCTTCCTCATATATAACTCCTGTACGATGGCAAACACACTGGCGGTAATAAGATAGAGAGAAACTAGTGAGGCAAAGCTACGAGCAACAAAAAACATAAATATTGGCATGACGTACTTCATTTGGGTACTCATGCTCCTAGCCAACTCACCTTGAAAAGAAGTATCCTTCTTTTCCCCTTCAGCTTTTTTGGGTGCTGCGGGCATAGTAAACTTTATTTGGAAGAACTGCCCAACGGCGACTATAACAGCCAGTATAGTGTTTTTCTGTGTTATGTCAAAAATACCTAAGAAAAATGTATTAATTTCGTCCGGGACCTTAATAAAAGAGTAGAGCATATCGGTATTTATGTTTGTCAAACCTCCTTTGTAAAAAACCATATACAAGGCAATGAGGATTGGGAGTTGAATTAAAGCCAAAAAGATTCCCGCAAAAGGATTAACGCCTTTTTCTTTATACAAAGCCATGGTTTTCAAGGCTTGTTCCTGCTTATTGTCCTTATATTTAAGCTTAATATTATCAATATCTGGCTGAATCTTCTTCATCTCAATCTGGCTGCGCACGGACTTTTGGGATAGGGGGAACAGAATGAGTTTTATAATTATAGTAAAAATAATAACCACAATACCGGCATCTACCCAGGGAAAAGTACCTATAAAGCCAATAAAGGCGTTATAGAGGGGTTTATATAAAATAAGATTATAAACATAAGAAATCATAGAGATGAGTATACATCAAACACCCCCCTAATTCAACTTCAATATTCCAGCTTTTACTAGCAGATCTAGAATCTCCTGTTTCATCTCCTTGTGGGGTAGAGTGGAAAAATCTTTTTTAGCAAAGATAATAACAGAAAAACCAACTTTTAAATCCAATAATACAGACTCTACCGTCGCGCTCATCTTTCTTCTGAGTAGGTGGCGCCCGACAGATTTCTTTTTAACCTTAATTGGCACCACAAAAGAAAAGAGGGTGGGCAGAGAATCACCTCTATTACAAAGCCGCAAGTAAAAATTTACAGAGTGCACAAACACCCCTTCTTTCATTATTTTCTCGAAAGATTCCTTTTTTATCCTTCTGTTAAGAGGTAACATATAAGATCTAGACGGTGCTTAGGCGCTTTCTGCCTTTCTGTAGCCTTTTCTTAAGTACTCTTTTACCGTAAGATGTACGGCTTCTAGACAAAAAACCATGTTTCTTAGCTCTTTTTTTCTTCTTTGGGCTATATGTAAATGACATAATGAAAGAGTATAGTTTATTTTTAACTAAACGTCAAATCCCAACCGTAAAAGTTCTCCACCACTTTCCCACAACTTATGAACATATAAAGATCTTTTCCACAACTTGGCCATTTCAAAATTCAGTATATAATCTATGAAGCATGACAGAAGAAAATAAAAAACTTTGGCAGAGTGTACTTTCTGAAGTAGAACTTTCTATTTCTAAAGCCAACTTCAATATGTGGTTCAAAGACACTTTTATTAACAAGCAGGAAGAGGGGACGGTTTTTGTTGGAGTACCAAATGTGTTTGTAAAGGACTGGTTAATTAATAAGTACCATAAAAACATTCTAAAGAGTTTGCGTAGTTTTGGCGAACACATCCACGCCATTGAGTATTTGGTAATAAAGCCCGAGGGCAAGAAGGAGGTGATCAAAGAAAGCCCTAGTGACACCCACAACGAACTACCGCTACAGGATTTTTACATAAACAAAGAAGATAATCTAAATTCTAAATATACATTTGATACTTTTGTGGTTGGGCCCTTTAACGAACTAGCCTTTGCCGCCACTCAAGCAATAATAAAAAGGACTGCTATTTATAACCCCCTCTTTATATATGGAGGAACTGGTCATGGTAAAACTCACCTTGTCCAAGCAGTAGGGAACCATATTAAAAACAGCGCGCCTAACAAGAAAATTTATTACCTGACCTCAGAAAAGTTCACCTTAGACCTAATGAATTCTATTCATGCCGGCACAGCCAATCAATTTAAGGAAAAGTACAGAAAATATGACTTGTTGATTGTAGATGATATCCAATTCTTTGCCGGTAAACAAAAAACCGAAGAAGAGTTTTTTCACCTATTCAACAGTTTTTATGACAACAATAAACAAATTATTTTTTCTTCCGACAAACACCCAAACTTTATCGTTGGCCTAGAAGACCGCTTAAAATCAAGACTTAATTCCGGCATGATAGTGGAAATTCCCAGCCCAGACCTGGAATCCCGCATTCAAATATTCAAAATCAAATCAACAATGTTAAACTTTGCCCTGTCGGCTGAAATTATTGAGTATCTAGCGTCTTCTGTTGAGGGCAACATTAGAGAGCTAGAGGGCGTTCTAAACTCCATAATCTGTCAAAGTAAACTAAAAGGACGAGACTTAACTATTACCGAGATAAAAGATTTGATAAAGAACAACCTTAAACCAAAGAAAAATTCCTCAATAAAAGAAGTAATAAAGACAATTGCCGAATTTTATGGAATTACAGAGGGTGAGGTATATGAAAAAACCAGAAAAAAGGAGGTTGTTAAGCCAAGACAGGTTATTATGTATATCTTAAGAGAAGATTTTGACGTCTCGTATCCAACAATTGGTGAAAAACTGGGCGGTAAGGACCACACCACCGTTATGCACTCCTATGAAAAGATAAAAGAGGAGATAAAAACAGACTCATCCTTAATTAGAGAGCTTAGTCAGATTCGTTCCATGTTAACCTAGAGGAAAAACTGTGGAAAAGGGAGGGATTAAATGTTAAAAATTTCTGGATAAAAAATAAAAAGCTGAAGATAGAAAAATAGTTAAAGGTAATTATTAACAAGATTAAAAAAATATTTTCTTAAAAACCAATCAAAATAAAGTTAAAAAAACTTATCCACTTATCCACCCTTATAATAATAATATTCTTTATAAATTTAATAAAATAAAAAAATGAAAGCGGAGTGTATAAAAGAAAAATTTTGCGCGGCGGTTTCCAAGGCAGAAAAGATTACTGGTAAAAACATGTCCCTACCTATTCTTTCCTGTATCTTAATTGAAGCCAAGAGCAATTTTTTGATTTTAAGAGCCACTAATTTGGATTTAGGAATAGAGATCAGGGTTCCGGCCAAAATAACCAAGGAAGGGACGGTAGCGGTTCCAGGGGCTATTCTTAACAGCTTTCTTTCAAACTTATCTGGGGACAACAACCTTAACTTAGAGGAAAAAGATGGAAACCTACATGTTTTGGGGTCACATAGTCAGACTATTATAAAAAGTTATCAAGCCGAGGATTTTCCAACTATACCAAAGGTTTTAAATGGTAAAATTTATGATATAGAATCAGTAAATTTAGTTAGGGGTCTAAAGGCGGTTTGTTATAGTGCCTCACTTTCTAATATTAAACCAGAGCTGTCCAGTATTTATATTCACTCAAAAGATGACGGTCTGGTTTTTGTGGCCACAGACTCGTTTCGTTTAGCTGAAAAGGTTGTTAAGTTTAAGAAAACTAGTGATTTTGAACAAATATTGATTCCTTTTAAGAATGTTGCCGACTTACTAAAAATCATAAACGATGAAAAAGATAGTTTGGCTATAAATTTTACCAAGAATCAAATTTCTTTTGAATACAAAGATATTTATATTGTCTCTAGGGTCATTGACGGTGTTTTTCCGGACTACCAACAAATTATTGCCAAGGAATTTAAAACCGAGGTAATTGTTCTTAAGCAAGACCTAATTAATGTTTTAAAACTCTCCAATGTTTTTTCAGATAGTTTTAATCAGATTAATATAAAAGTTTCACCTAAAGATAAAACATTAGAAATAAAATCAAAAAATTCTAACGTTGGGGAAAATGTTAACAAATTATCCGCCACAATTTCAGGGGAGGAGATTGAGATTAATTTTAACCACAAATACATCATAGACTGTTTCCAATCTATAGACTCTGATAGCGTTTCTCTTTCTTTTAACGGACTAAATAAACCAATGGTTATTCATGGCGTATCTGATAAGAGCTTTACTTACTTAGTTATGCCTATGAATAAGTAGTTCTATGTTTAATATCGCTGATTTTTTAGGTAAATTTAAAAATTTAGGCCTCAATGAGAGGTTGTTGAAAGAGGTGATTAAGGAAGTTGTAAAAGATGTGACCAACCTTGATTTAGAAGTAAAAAATATTTTAGTTAGGGGTGATGAAATTATTTTTAAGGTTTCACCAGCCATAAAAAATGTTCTCTATATTAAGAAACAATTGATTTTAGACAAAATAAAAGAGCGTGGTATGAAGGAGCATATTAATAATTTTTTCTAACCTAATCTTTTAAGTCGAAGTCAGTTTCTACCTCACTTTTGTTATAGACGGAATCAGTGGCCACTATTTTTAGGGTATTTCTTTGTGTGATGGATTTTATCTCCGCTGGGGTGAAAGAGAAAAGAAATGGATAGTTATTAGATGAACCAATAAAAGTACCGTTCATATAGAAATCTAGTTTGTTTAATGGATATGCGCTTTGAATATCTGTTTGTATTGTGATTTTTTCGTCCCTATTATAAGCAACTCCTTCTATAGGATTGATTATAGATATTTTTGGTTTGGTAAATCTTGTGTGAATGTCATCGTCCCTTGAAGGTTTTATTGGGTCAGGAATGTTTTGAGTTTGTAGCCACTTCATTACCGGGTACTCCCAATGATTGTATTGAGGGTCTTGAGCGGGATCATCCGGCACCGCACCGTATGGGTCAGATTTGCTAACCCAATGTAGTATTTCGTGAACATCTGGAAGAAACACCTCTTGTTGTGTTTCTGGAGGAGTGAGTTCAGTAGCTAACTTACCAGAAATCTTATCTATAATAAAAGAATCATAACCCTGCCAAACACCACGAAAAACAGGTTTTATTTCTTTTGAGGTTGGTTCTGGTTCACTGAAATATTCTTTAGGAAAAGAAGGCAGAGCTTCATCCATGAAGGCTCGCCACATTGGGGCAATAACCAGCCCGGCCACCTTTTTATCTATTGCCGTGTTGTCATTGTTTCCGGCCCAAGCACCTACCACCAGGTTTGGGGTATAGCCAATTATCCAAACATCACGGAAATCGTTTGTGGTTCCTGTCTTAACTGCTACTGGGCGGTCATTAAACTGAAGAGGGGAATTAGTGCTATAGGCTGGAAGGCGAGCGACTTTATCTGATAATATGTTAGATATTTGATTTGATATTTGTTCAGAGATAACCTGTTCAGGATGAAGTGAAGATTGTTCCAAGATTTCTCCAGTAGAGTTTTCTATTTTTAGTATTGAGATATGTGGGTTTCTAACCCCAGAGTTAGCAAAAACACCGTAGGCGCTAGTTATTTCAAGTGGTGAGACTTCGCCACCACCAAGAACCAAGGTTAAACCATATTGATTTGAATCACCTAGACTAGATATACCCATATTTCTTGCTGTATCAAGGGAGTCTTTTATACCAGCAAGGTATAATGTTTTAATTGATGGAATGTTTCTTGATTGAGCTAAAGACTCTCGTAAGGTCATTGGCCCAAAATATTTTCCATCATAGTTTTCTGGCATGTAACAATCATCTTTGTTAGTGCTACCAAGCGGCCTACCTTGAGGGTCACAAGTTGTCTGAAATTCGGTTGGTAAATCAAAAAGTACTGTGTCGGGAGTGTAGCCTTTCTCAAATGCGGTGGCGTAAACAAAAGGTTTAAAAGTTGATCCTGGTTGTCTTTGGGCGAGGGCGACATTAAAATTACCATCGATTTCTTTATCAAAGTAGTCTCTAGAGCCTACCATAACTAAAATTTCTCCTGTTTTTGGATCTATCCCTACCATCGCAGCATTTTCAGCGTTAAAATTCTTTTTATTTTCAAAGGCATATTTTTTTACTACGGCCTCTGCTTTTTCCTGCAAGTCATAATTCAGGGTGGTTGTGATTTTTAAACCGCCCTCTCGAACCATCTTTTCTCCGTAAGTTTTTTCAAGATATTGCCTAACATATTCAACAAAGTGTGGAGCTTTTAAGCTGTTTGTTTGTCTTGATTGAAAAGAGACGATTTCTTTTTTTGCTTTGTTATATTCAGCCTCAATAATAAAGTTGTTTTCTAGCATTTTTTGCAAAACTAAATCCTTTCTGACATTTAATTTATCTTTATTGTTTCCATAAGGAGAATAGTAGGTCGGAGCATTTGGTATGGCCGCAAGGTATGCCGCCTCAGCCAAAGTCACATCGCTAGATTTTTTACCAAAAAAGGTTTGTGCCGCCTCTTCCACACCATAAATACTACCACCATAAGGACTCTCATTTAAATAAATAGAAAGGATTTCGCTCTTGGTCATTATTTTTTCCAATCTTACAGCTAACACCCACTCCTTTAGTTTTCTAGAAATAGCTTTTTCTGAAGTTAGTAATGAATTCTTTATAACTTGCTGAGTTATAGTTGATCCTCCCTGGCTAAAACTACCACCGGTTAGGTTGGCAAAAACAGCTCTAATAATGGCTTTGACTTGTATTCCACCGTGACTATAAAAGCTAGCATCCTCTATGGCTACCGTAGCGTTTTTAACATATTTAGATATGTCCTCGTAAGGCACAGTTCTTCTTTTTATATCTTTATTTAAGTCAAAAAGTAGGACCTCGCCTGTACGGTCATAAATTTTTGTCCCCTGAGAGACAGAACGCTGTTCAAAAGACTGTAAATCTGGCATTTTAAAGGTAGAAATCCAAAAAATTAAGATTCCTAGAACAATAAAGCCTAAACTAATTAGGTAAATAAGGGTTTTATTTATATATTTTTTATTTTTATGCTTATTCATACGTTCCGATATTATAACACAAACCTTCAAGACAAAGTGAAAAAAATATGCTAGATTTTATATATGAAAATAAACACGGATCTTAAAAAAATTGAGGAATTATTGGAGCGTAGTGTGCAAAACATATTACCATCCAAAGACTTATTAAAAAAGGAATTGTTAAGTGGTAAAAGATTGCGTATCTATGTAGGGGCTGACGCCACTGGTTCTAAACTCCATATCGGCCACTCCACAAACTTTATGATTTTGGAAAAGTTGAGACAACTTGGCCACGAAGTAATTCTTTTGTTTGGAGATTTTACCGCGATGATTGGAGACCCAACTGGTAAAGGGGTGGCTCGAGTGTCTTTAACTAATAAGCAGGTAAATGATAACTTAAAAACTTGGAAGGGCCAGGTTTCCAAGATCCTTAAAATTGGTTATTTTGGCAACGGGGCAAGGCTAGTAAGAAATAGCTCCTGGTTATCCAAGATGAATTTTTCTGATGTGGTAGAACTCGCCTCAAATTTTACCGTTCAACAAATGATTGAAAGAGATATGTTTCAGAAGAGATTAGAAGAAAAGAAACCAATTTATCTTCATGAGTTTTTTTATCCTTTAATGCAAGGCCATGATTCGGTTGTGCTTGATGTAGATTTAGAAATCGGAGGTAATGATCAAACCTTTAATATGATGGCAGGTAGAACATTACAAAAAATAGCCAGAAATAAAGAAAAGTTTGTAATGGCTACTACCTTACTTATTAATCCTAAAACTGGAGGAAAACTCATGAATAAGAGCGAGGGCAACGTGATTGGGTTAGATGATGAACCAGATGATATGTTTGGTAAAACCATGTCTTTACCAGATGAGGCTATTATTCCAATATTTACTGACTGCACCCATGTTCCGTTAGAAGAGATTGAAAAAATAAGACAAAGCATTCAATCTGGAACAAATCCTAGAGATATTAAAGTAAGACTGGCCAAGGAGATTGTATCTATGTATCACAATAAAGGAGCGGCTGATAAAGCCGAAGAGAATTTTGTTAAGACATTTAAAAGCGGTGGACTACCAGAAAAGATAGATGAGGTGACGGCGGTAAATGGTGAACCCTTGGCCGAGCTTTCAGTGAAAGCTGGTCTGGTTAAATCTAAAGGTGAATTTAGGCGGTTGGTTTTAGAGGGGGCGGTTAATAATCAAGAAACTAGTGATAAGATAACTGATCCAAACCATAAGGTTATTTCTACCAGCATATTTAAAATAGGGAAAAGAAGATTTCTGAAAGTGATAGTTAAATAAAATTGATATTAAAAAAGGAGATAGTTTACTTTTAAAAGTCTAATCTCCTTTTTTAATTAGAAATTATCTACATCATTGTATTCACTGAAATCATCAGTGAACCCATCCTCAATAATAGAAGGGTCTATAACCCCACCATCTTCACTGGGGGAATCTTCATCAGAGTCCTTACCCACTTTTTTCTTTTCTATAATTTCTTCACTTTCGCTGTTTTTTTTCTTGGCCATATGCTTATTTTTTTCTTATAAATTTTCCGTTCGTCACGGAGCTTTTTATGATTTTTATATTAATAGCAGGGTTTAAAAATGTTTGCAAGGGGTTAAAAACTATTGGCTGTGGAAAACTCTTCGCCAAAGCTAGGTAATGCTTTTTCTTTGCACGATAATAATTTTGTCGTCACAAAATTATTTCTCTACTCCCTCAGTTTTTTGCTAAAAACTTCAGTCCGTAAGGCACGAAAAAGCATTACCTAGCTTCGGCTTGCTCTATAACTAGCAAAAAAAGTGAGACCAACAGCAATGGCATCATATTCATCGTCGTATTTTATCGGTCTTTTTATTTCAATTAATCTCTTCACCATTTCTGTTACTTGATTCTTATCGCTCTTGCCGTAACCAGTCACGGCCACCTTAATCTGAAGAGGGGAGAATTCTACAAGTTTTAGATTATTTTTGGCGGCTTCATATAACATTACTCCTCTAGCTTCGGACACTTTCATAGCGGTCTTGGCATTAGTTTTAAAAAACAAAGTTTCAATGGTCATGGCATCTGGCTTATATTTTTTAATCAAAGCGCTAATTCCTTCTCCAATAATTTTCAACCTTTCTTCGTGAGGAATTTTAGGGTCAGTTTTTAGACAGTCTGAAAATAGCAAAATTTCTTTGCCTGTTGTCTTTTCTACTATAGCAATACCCAGTCTCTCGTAACCAGGATCAATGGCAATAATACGCATGTATACAGTATACAGTATTGAGTATGGAGTATGAAGTCCTAGGGCCGGTCGACGGCAGACTTAATTAAACCAGAAATGAGTCTTGAATTTTTATCAAACATTTGCTTACTAGTATTAAACTCAACGAGGGTTACATAGTTTAGATCCAAAGCAATTCTTAATTGGCTCTCCGCTTCATATAACGAGCCTTTAGATATGGCATAGAATTGAAGTTTATCTTTTCTTGAGTTCCTACCAAAACCTTCAGCAATATTTGATGAAATAGAAACAGCGGACCTTTTAATTTGAGATGTTAAACCAAATTTTTCATCGTCCGGGAAGTTCTTTGTAAGTTTATAAATATATAGTAATAACTTATGACCTTCCTGCCAAGCAATTAAATCTGTAAAACTTTTTATCAATTTGTATTTTTTATACTAAATACTCAATACCTATACTGAATACACTCTTTACTCCGCATTTGTATAAACTTCCTGCACCTCATCATTATCTTCTAGTTCTTCAATAATAGCTTCAAGTTTTGAACCGTCTTCTTCAGAGATGGGGACAGTCATGTTTGGTACCCAGCCCTCTTCCATATTCTTTGTAAAAGCCCAAGAAGCACTACCAGGAGCCGCCAGGGCAGAACCATTTCCTGATAAAATATGTTTTACTTCACCCGCCGCTTTATTACGATTATCTGTTAAGACGTCAATAATAATTGCTACTCCACCCGGGCCATAAGCTTCATAAGTAATAGCTTCCATCTCTGTTGCATTATCATTTTTCTTTAAAGCTCGTTCAATGTTTTCATTTGGCACACTGGCTTCATGAGCTCTTCTCACCGCTGCCACTACATTGGCCGCGTTTCTATCACCATTAGCTTTTTTTATTTCCATACCAATAAGTTTAGCCATCTTGGTGTAGATTTTACTTTTTTTACCATCAGAGAGGGCTTTCTTAACTTTAATTTTTGACCATTTGTTATGTCCAGACATATTATTTATATTATTATAATAATTTATTCTTATTTTTTAAATTCAAATGTTTTTTAGCTCTATCAGTAATTATTCTTCCGCGGGTAGTTCTTTCAATAAAGCCAAGTTGTAAAAGATATGGCTCGTAAACATCCTCAATGGTAGCCATCTCTTCAGACAGGGCCGCTGCTAGGGTATTGAGACCTACAGGGCCACCGTTAAACTTTTCTTCAATAACTGTCAGTAAGGCTCTATCAGCGGCATTAAGCCCCTCGTCATCAATACCAAGTAAATTTAAGGCTTCCACAACTATTTCTTTCGATAGCTTACTTTCTCGAACCTGAGCCAAATCACGACTCCTTTTCAAGAGATAGTTGGCGGTTCTTGGTGTAAAACGGCTCCTCTTAGCGATTTCTTGTTTGGCTTCATCCGCTATTTCTACTTCAAGCAATTTAGCGGAGCGATTTATAATTTGTCCTATTTCGTCATTAGTATAAAATTCCAATTTAAAAACTCCTCCTGAAAAACGAGAACGAAGCGGGGCAGAAAGTAAGGCAATACGTGTGGTAGCGGCAATTAAAGTAAAAGGTGGAAGATCAAGTTGGATTGTCCTAGCCGATGGACCCTTACCGATGATGATATCCAGTGAACCACTTTCCATAGCAGGGTAGAGGACTTCTTCAATAGTTTTATTTAAGCGGTGGATTTCATCAATAAATAAAATATCACCAGGAGAAAGATTTGTTAAAATAGAAGCCAGATCTCCAACTTTTTCTATGGCCGGGCCAGAGGTGGCTTTGAGTTGAGATCTTGTTTCTT
>JBIIYK010000044.1:0-3820 GCA_044346845.1 Minisyncoccia bacterium
TAGCTGTGTGACCATTAGGGTCTGCTGGAATAGCAGATAAGTATTTGGGTACGAGGACGGAAAGATCAATGGTGTCAGTGTCGCAATCAGTCCCATCTCCAGAACCAGAGTTACATATCTCTGTTAGAGTATCACTAGCGACAGTATCAGGGAACTTTTGATTATCAATATAGTATTGGAGTAAAGCGCTATTGATTTGTTTTAGGTCGGAACGTCTTTCGGCGTCTCTAGCGGTTGCTAATTGTCGGCTGGGATTAATGGCTACAATGACGATACCGGCGAGGATGGCGATGATACCTACCACCAGGAGGATTTCGAGGAGGGTGAACCCTGTAGTGAATTTTGGTTTAGAGCCAAAATCTACTACAGAGGTGAAGGCTTTGGTGGTGAGTTTTTTAGACATTAAAATTAATTAAAATGGGCATTAATAAATATAAGATAAAAGTATTATAACATATATTTTACCAACAAAAAACTCTTGTAAGATTTTTAGTTAAGAAGTTAAAAAATCTTATTTTAAGAAATAATTTGGGATTAATTCAAAAAAGGTTATAATAGCCCAATGAGCAAATTTATTCATTTACACGTCCATTCCCACTACTCCCTGCTTAACGCCCTACCCAAAATTCCAGAGCTAGTAAAAGAGGCTAAGAAATATGGCATGGAAGCCTTGGCCCTCACAGATAACGCCAACTTATATGGAGCGATAGAATTTTATAAAGCTTGTAAGAAAGCCGAGATAAAACCTATCCTCGGTTCAGATTTATATGTTGCGGCCCGAACCAGAACAGACAAACAAGGTGGTGTAGATAATCGCCGCTCACGTCTTATCCTTTTAGTAAAAAATTTGGCGGGTTATAAAAATCTAGTAAAGCTTGTTACCCAAGCAAACCTAGAAGGTTTTTATTATAAACCAAGAGTAGATAAGGAACTGATTGAAAAATATACAGAAGGGCTTATTTGTATTTCACCCTCTTTTTCTGGGGCCACCACCCAAGCCTTAAAAAATGGAAATATTGAGGAAGCTCACCGATTAATATCTTGGTACAAACAAATTTATGGAAAAGACAATTTTTATCTAGAACTCACTCACCATCCGGAAATAGAGGGTCATGAGGAAACTATGAAAAAGATTATCAGATTAGCACATGAGACCAACACTCCACTTGTCGCCGCTCATGATACTTATTATTTACATCCAGAGGACAAAAAAGCTCGAGACACTTTGCTTTTGGTAAATACCGGTGGAGATTTTTCTGATAAAAACTCAGATAGCAATGAAGAAGATTTTTCTTTTATTTCTTCAGAACGAGCAGAGGAACTTTTTAAAGATACACCTGAAGCTTTAGAAAATACTATAAAAATTGCCAGTATGTGTAATCTTGAATTAACTTTGGGCACCTGGGTTTTTCCAGATTTTAACGTGGAAAGCGGATTATCATTTGATGACGAACTAAAAAGATTGGCCTATGCTGGTTTTAAAGTACGAGGTTTAGAGCAAACAAAAGAATACGTTGATAGACTTGAGTATGAGTTAAAAGTTATTCATGATAAAGGCTATGCGCCGTATTTTTTGGTGGTAGCTGACCTGCTTCGTTTTGCTCACGCCAATAAAATCCTAACCAACATCCGAGGTTCCGTGGCCGGCTCGCTTACTACCTACCTAACCAAAATCACCAACGTAAATCCGATTGAATTCAAATTACCCTTTGAAAGATTTTTGAACCCAGAAAGGCCTTCCGCTCCCGATATAGATATGGACTATGCCGATAATAGACGAGATGAAGTGATTGCCTATGCCAAACAAAAATATGGTGCGGACAAAGTAGCGCAGGTAGGTACTTTTGGAACCATGATGGCTCGTGGTGCGGTCAAAGATGTAGCTCGAGCAATGGGTTACCCCTACACTTTGGGTGATAGAATTTCCAAATTAATTCCTATGGGGGCTCAAGGTTTTCCCATGACTATTGATAGAGCCCTAGCTGACGTGGCAGAGCTTAAGGAGATGTATAGCAAAGAAGAAGATGTAAAAATTATTATTGATATGGCTAAAAAAGTGGAGGGGTGTGCTAGGCACATTTCCGTGCACGCTGCGGGTGTAGTGATGGCCCCTTCAGCTCTGACAGATTTTACACCCCTACAGTTTGATACCAAAGGTGAAGAAAAAATTATTACTCAATATGACATGCACGCCGTGGAAGATGCCGGGCTTTTAAAGTTTGACTTTTTGGGTATTAAAAACTTGGCCATTCTTTCTGACGCTGTAACTTTAGCTAAAAAAATTGATGGCGTGGATGTAGATATTGAAAATATTCCCATGGATGATCCAAAAACTTTTGAACTTTTAGCCAAAGGAGAAACTACTGGACTCTTCCAATTGAACGGCACTGGTATGACCAAATATCTCAAAGAGTTAAAACCTTCAACTATTCATGATATAAACGCCATGGTGGCACTTTACCGTCCTGGTCCCCTAGAATCAATTCCAGAATATATCAAGCGCAAACACAATGCCCGCACAATTCGTTTTCTTGATCCACGAATGAAAGAGATTCTATCTCAATCTTTTGGAGTTATAACCTATCAAGATGACGTTATGCTCATAGCTATAAAACTAGCTGGATATTCCTGGCTAGAGGCGGACAAATTAAGAAAAGCGATGGGTAAAAAAATTCCTGCCGAGATGGAAGCGCAAAAAAGCAAACTCAAAGAAGGTTTATTAAAGAACGGCATGACTCAAGAAAAAGCTGATGAACTCTGGGCTTTAATTGAACCTTTTGCGGCTTACGGATTTAACAAAGCGCACGCGGCAAGCTATGGCCGAGTGGCTTATCAAACCGCCTACATGAAAGCTAACTTCCCCGCCACTTATATGGCGAGCGTCTTAACCGCAGACTCCGGTGACGTGGAAAAAATTGCTGAATTTATTGGTGATTGTAAAAGAATGGATATACCCGTTTTACCACCAAACATCAATGAAAGTTTTCAAGCCTTTACTGTCATCAAAATCCCGGGAGAAAAAGATACTATCCGTTTTGGATTAACCACCATAAAAAACTTTGGTGAAGGAATTGCCAACGTCATAATTGATGAACGGAAAAAAAATGGTAAATTCAAATCTCTCTCGGATTTTTTAGACCGCATCCGTGATAGAAATTTAAATAAAAAATCCCTAGAAGCCTTGATTAAAGCTGGCGCTATGGATGACCTGCCTGCGCAGGCAGGGTTTGTGAACGACCGCGGAGTCATGCTTGGTAATGTAGAAAACATGCTTACCTACTCCAAAGAAGCGGGTAAACTATCCTCTGACCAGGATTCTCTTTTTGGAACTTACGTGGAGGGTATGGGAAATGTTAATAATTTTAAATTATTAGATGCACCTACGGCCACAGCCTCAGAAAGACTAGCTTGGGAAAAAGAATTACTTGGTTTGTATATTTCCGGGCACCCACTGGATAAATTTAAAAAAATTATTGAGGAAAAAAACTACAGTATTAACAAAGCTAAAACTGACGCCAAGGAGGGTAAGGAAGTGATGGTAGCTGGTACCTTAGAAGAAATCAGAATGATTGTTACAAAAAAAGGTGACCCGATGGCTTTTATAAAAGTTTCTGATTATTCTGAATCACTTGAGGCGGTGGCTTTTCCGCGTACTATGGTTGAATTTAAAAATATTTTAGTTAAAGATAAATGTGTAGCCATCAAAGGTAAAATTTCAATGAGAAATGGCGAGGTTAGCTTACTGATTGATAAGGTGAAGGAGTTGATTTAGAAAAAAATAAAAAAACGCCGGCTGCATACACACAGCCGGCGTTTTTAA
>JBIIYK010000045.1:0-3795 GCA_044346845.1 Minisyncoccia bacterium
TACCTCACAAGTACCGCCAGCACAGGCTGATTCTTTTCTATTCAACTTTTTTTGTTGGTGCTGGAGTTTGAATTTTTAATGGTGGGGTTTGAATTTTTGATTCTTGAGCTGCTACGCTTTGGTTCAAAAAATTTACAACTTGACCTAAAACAGCCTCATTTTGAGCCACCTTAGTTTTTAGTTGATAAACAATGTAAGCGTGATAGCCAACCATGGCGGCCATAAGTCCGATAATGAAAGCAATGATAGCTGTAGAAATAATTGTTTTATTCATTTTATTTTTACTCATTTTAAATTATTAATATAATTAATTTAAATCAAAAGAACCAATGAAAATAGAGAAGGTATTCTTGTGATTCTCATCTTAGAGGAATTATAGCAATATTTTACGCCCGATACAAATCTTATTTACCTACACCACCTCACAAGTACCGCCAGAACAAGCTAATTCCTTTTTTACTTCCGTTTCGTCCAGCTTTTCATAAGTAATTATTTTTGAAAAATCTATATTTCTCATTTTTTCCAAAAGTTCATTATATTTTTTCTCAGTAATTTCCTCATATGGAGCCAATTGGTAAACATGCTCACTTCTTGGTAAGAAAGATAGACCACCTACAATATCCCAATTTTCATAGACCCAGTTGGCCACAATAATCCACTCACCTTCTCCTACTGAAATAGTGATAGACGGATTATGCTCAGTATAATTTACTTTAACCATTTTCCAGAATTCCAATTGTTCTATCGCAGTTAAATTATCTTTATAGACTGAAGCTTTTGGTGCTTTAACAGGAAACTCCAAAACGTAGGTAGTAGCACTCTCCTTGGATTGCCCAACCTCTGGGAAATAAGGAACACCCTGATCACGCAACATTTTGAAAAGTGAATCAGTAGATGATATTCTCACCCGGCGGATATAATATGGAGCGTGTCTGGTGTGCATACCAGAAGCACAGTCTACAGTTTGAGAAACAGTTCCAGAAGGTTTGACGCAGGTAGCACAGCTAGAAGAATTGATACCAAATCTCTTG
The DNA here is from genome assembly GCA_044346845.1 of Minisyncoccia bacterium. GTDB lineage: Bacteria > Patescibacteriota > Minisyncoccia > Phycocordibacterales > GWA1-40-21 > CAIJXO01. Next base: position 1,032 of record JBIIYK010000045.1, read on the forward strand.
GCATAAATCTCGTTTACCTTGAGAACTTCTTTTTTCATTTTTTTCAACATCTCCGGATTTCTAATGGCTGGACAATCCCATTGACCAGTAATAGAAACTCCAAGCAATCTCTCTCTTTCACAATTCTCCTTCCAATCTTTTGACAGATAAGGGAAATGAGTCAAAGTACTTTGATAAGTACCAAGAATAGTAGCGAGCTTGGCTTTTTTCAAGAGAGTAGCTTCAGTATCTTCAAAACGGGCCACCACTTCTGATAAGTTACAGAAACTTTTAGATGGTAAAATAATTTCTCCGCAAGGATTTGTTCCTAGATCATCCGTCTTTCCTTTCAAAATCTTCATTCTTCTTTCTGGAAGAGTTTTTGCCAATGAACCACGGTTAAATATTCCTCTTTCACCAGAACCGCTTTTCATCAAGGCAATCCACTCATCCATAAATTCCACACTACTTGGCTTTTGCATATAAACAGCCGAGTTGTTGGCAATGCTTCTCTGAGGATCAGTCAGATAGAACTGTCCTTTCTTAGCATCACGCATGGACTCATCATCCAAATCTGACAGAGATATCAAAGCACTTCGGCGGACACCACCAGACACAACACAGTCTCCAATGGAACAAATAATATCGTGAGCGTCCAAGTTTGATAAACGACGGCCTTGCTTCTTCATCACTTTTTCTCTAACCAACTTCATAAGACGGATTAACGGATCTGAACCAGAAGCCTTACCACCCATAATCTTTAATCTAGCACCAGCTGGTCTTACTTGTGAGAAATCAAAATCAACATCATTACCGTCATACCAAGTTTTCAAACCAAAAGCCAAGGAATCTGCCCAACCTTCTTTAGTATCTGGCACAACAAAGCTTGGCAATTTCTTACCGGTCTGCATTTTAATCTGTGGTAATGATTGAATATTCTTGCTCTCAACAGAAAAACCAACTCCCGTTCCACACATGGACAAATACATAATTTCTGCAAAATCTTGCAAACAAGATGGTGCAACAAAAGAACAGTTATAGGCACAGACATTTGTCTTTTCTACCGCTGGTCCAGAAAATTGGAAAAGTCTCATGGACGGCATCACTTCCTGTTTTAAAATAGCCTCTCGTATTTCTTTATACTCAGCAGTTTTTAATTTATCTCCAAGCTTACCTTTCATATAATTCATATACCTATCTACCGTCTCTATCCAGGTCTCTCTTCTTGATTCTTCTTCTATCCAGCGAGAATAAGAACGGTAATAAACTAATTCACCTAATGGATTTTTAAAATATTTTTTACTCTCGGCTGCTAATTCCTTAACCTTAGGCGGAACACTAACCCCTTGCTCTCTTAATTTAGATCTCTCTTGGCGATAAAGAATATATTCCTTGGCGGTTTTTACATACTCGCTCAAAATTAATTCTTTTTCTACTGAATCCTGAATCCCCTCCACGGTTGGCACAAAATTTGGATATTTTTTGGAGATTCTAACCAAGTCAGCAAATACTTTGGTGGCCACGAGCTCTGCCTCTTCCAGAGAGCCTTCATTAACCACCAACATACCTTTATGAATAGCTCCGACAATCTTAGAAAGGTCAAAAGGAACAATTGTTCCATCTCTTTTCTGAATGCTCTTTACTAACATTACTTCTTTTTTACCTCCAACTGTATTTTTGACCATGTTATTTAGAAATTAAAAAATGTTTAAAGTTAAATATTTTTTAATTTATTATTATTAAATTATTTCTTATAAATTTTCTTAAAATATTTTTTAAGTAAAGCTAATTTTACACCAATTCATAAGACAAAAGAATAGCAAAAAGGTAAAAAACAATAAAGAAAACCAAAAAGAGCGGGGTGTAAAGCGAGTCCTAGAATTTCTCTTATAATACAAGGTATAAAGAGGGTTAAAATTTAGAAAAAACTATTTATTTAAGAAAATAGCTCGGTCCCCCACCTTCAAACCAGCAGAAAGCGCCTCACCAGCGTTCATCTCTAAGACATATTTTGATTTTACACTACCACCAAAAGTTTTTGGGAAAGTATTTGGTGAGATATTTTCTTCAATTAAAACTACCTCCCAGCTGTCATCAAAAAAAATCATATCAATGGAAATAAGCATGTCTTTCATCCAAAAATTTTGAGTATCTATTTTATCAAACGCAAAAAGCATGCCGTCATGGGGGCGGAGTATAGTGCGATTAGATAAACCCAGCTTTTTAGCCTCCTCACTCACTACAATTTTCACCTGCCACACACCATTTTTAATCTTAACCTGACCATCTGTTCCTAAAATATTTTCTGAAACGGTAATATCTGAAGGATTTCGAGTTTGAGTAGATAAAAATGTCTGTCCCAGCCAGAAAAATAAAATTAAAAAGATAAAAATCAAAACGATCAGAAATATTTTAAAAATTCTACTCATTTAATGACATAATATAATTAACTTTTTGTTTTAGCAAATATATAAAACCAAAAATGAATACTCTTCATGAGTTTATCATTATAACAATCTTAATTTTTACTTTGACGAGAGACAATTTAGTGATATTTTTATATTGGACCAGATCAATTTAACAAGGAGAAAAACATGACTAACAAAGTAGCATGTCGTCGCCCTCTTTATCAGGTGATGGTGAAAGCTATTAATGATTCAACACCAGACAATGTTTTGTGTCTTATGGATATTGTACGTGAGGCACCGATAGAGTCTGGTCACGAAGAAGAGGTTATTCAAGCCATGGAGCAAAAATGGAATTGTTGGCCTCATTGGTGCGCACT
>JBIIYK010000016.1:0-11692 GCA_044346845.1 Minisyncoccia bacterium
CACCGCGTTGATGTGGATTTAGCTTTGACCACCTATTATAAATATCAACGCACAGCAACTTATTTAAAAGAGTATCTGGATAGAAAGCTATCGCTAAAGAATATCCCATTAACCCGAGTAGACCAAGCATTTCTGGAGGGGTTCTTTAATTATTTACGAAGAGAAAAGAAAAACTCCAACAACTCCGCGGTTGCCCTAATGAACTGCTTGAAAACCATTTTACACGAGCCAGTAAAAAAAGGAGTGATTCGCTATAACCCCTTTGTCAGCATGGCCCTTACACAACAACCTGTAAAAAGAGATTATCTCACTACGGAGGAGATAAAGACACTTCAGCAACTTGATGGCTTAACCGATGCGATGGAAAGGAATAGAGATCTATTCTTATTTGCCTGTTTTACCGGTCTAGCCTACAGTGACATCACTACCCTTCGCCCCCAACACATTATCATCGATCCCGATGGAAGTAAACACATAGAGAAATACAGGGAGAAGACAGGGATTCTAAGCTATATACCCCTATTACCTGTTGCGGAAAAGATTTTAATCAAATACTCTCCCACCGGCGATTGTCGAGATTTTACATGGCGTGTACCCAGTAATCAAAAACTAAACTTCGCTCTCAAAGAAATAGCCAGGCTTGCAGGAATTGAAAAGAATCTATTCATGCACTTGGCCCGACACACTTTTGCTACCACTGTAACGCTATCGAATGGTGTTCCCATAGAGAGCGTAGGAAAAATGATTGGACATAGTGGGATGAAGAACCTGATGATCTATGCCAAGATTGTTAATAGCAAGGTAAAGAAGGACATGGAAGGGGTGATGGGGGTGTTCTGACTGTTAATCAGAGGGTCGTTGGTTCAAGTCCAACAGGGGGAGCTGAATATCAAGCAGTTACGAAGATTACTTTGTAGCTGCTTTTTTATTTGCACCAAAATTTGCACCATAACAACTGGTAATAAACTTATGAGTTGTTATTGGTATACTTATGATTATTTTTTTAAAGAGCTAGTTTCTTTTTTATGGTACTGGTTAGAGCAGAGAAGCGCCAGTCATAAAAAACAGCAAAGTTTCTGTTTACTCAATTGCTATTTAACTCACATTTTACAATAAGTGGAGCCTAGCTTGCAAAAATGTTTAAATAAATATTTCACGTCACAAATTTGACTTTTGAATTTTGGGTGGCAATTGAAATAAGAAGATTACCGCTTTAGCCAACTAAATGCGTTAGTAAAGTAATCGTTAGCATAAAGCATTGAATCGATACCTTCAAATCCAAAATCAAACAATCTTCTTTGTGGTGATCCAGGTGAAGGTATAGCTAAAGCTATTACCGTAGAATCCCCGACAATAAACACTTTTGATATTAAATTATTAATTTGATTTGGGTTGCCCCCGATATTTCTCACAAAATCAGATTGGAAATTATAACTAGACTCATTGCATAGCCTACCAAAAGGATTTTGACTAGTTACTATAATTTTTTTCTCTAAATCGCTTAAAACACCTTTCGAAGTACACAAAATTTTTCTTACTCCATTGTGGATTAAAGCTCTTACTCCTAAGGTATTATATACCCTTCTTATTAACTTGGTATCCTCGGAACTAATTCCATGACGCTCACATGAAACTATTGTATCTGAGATAGCAATATCATTTAGATTCAAACTTTGCAAAATTTCGTTTGGCTGTGGTGGTAATAGAATTGTGTTATCAATATTATCCTTATAAAGTCGCCAAAGGCTACTATCAACACTACCATAAAAAAAACGAACGGTTCCTTCAGTTAATCTAGTTTGGGCTTTAACATCATTATCTAAATCTGTACACTCATAAACAGGGAAGCTACCTAAAATTAATCTTTTAGCTCCGTTCATTTCCCCTTGATGTAAGTATGGATGATTCTCTATTTCACCTATTGGCATATATAATAATTTTAAAATTTAACTACTTGAAACCCTACTTTTACTTTTACAAATGTATCAATCCATTAATTGATATTAAACTCATAACAAGTAATTAAGTTATCGATACTTGAACGACCGTCTACTTTTTTAGAATGTTTGCAAAACAACCGACCAAAAGAATTGCGGAATGAAAGAAAATAATCGAATAAAAAATTACGTTAACTACGGAACCTGGAAATAAGTGATATGGGAGTATTATACCTAAGATTGTTACCAAAATAAGTAGAAGCCCTAAGAAATGAACTCTTCCCTTGAATCGATACTGGTCATCTGTATTCCAAAATAATTTTACTATCCCCTGAATGGCATAATAATATAACAATATGACCAACAGGCTGTTAATTAATGATTTAAACTCTCTATTCATATCAAATGATTTAATCTTAGTACAAGAGTATCACATAGCGATGTAATATTTTTACACTCTAAATCAGATTCCATGTCAAAAGAGAATATAAAGCTTAAAATTTTAGACGACCTTCTGGCTGAAGGAATACACATTACAGGAGCCAAGGAACTTACATCCTATATCAATAGAAACTTACCGTTAGGTATAAGAAGAATTGGTCAAGAACAAGCAGAAAAGTTACTCTATGAATTAAGAAAACTTGTACGAGCAAAAGGTGTAGCCATTCTTTGGAGTAGTGGAGGCGGATATCGATATTCTCTACAAGAATTTAGATACTTTGATGACATGGTCAGTGAAAAAGAAAAAAATCTATTAATAGTCGCTAATAGTTTATTTAGCGTTTTTTCAGGATCAGGAATGAGAACTGAGCTTAGTATTGTAATTAATAAGATTCTCAAAAAGAAAAACAGGAAAGGTGAAATAAAGGATTTAGAATATTTTACGCCTATCAGTTTAGGACCCACGGTTAAAGATATCGGATCTAAATGGATACCTAAGATCATCGAAGCAATGAAAGAAAATGAAGCAATAGATATTATCTACGAAAATCCGAATGATAAGCCATCTGAAAGAACATTGTCACCATATATCATTAAACAACATGCTAATAGTTGGTATTTAGTTGCTTTCGACCATTTTACGCCTCAAAAAGATAAAACCAAAGTTTTTAAAATTTCCAGAATTTCTAAACTTGAATCCTCAGGGGTGAAGTTTAAAAATGATCCTGATTTTTCTGCTGAAGATTATTTTAAATACACAATAGGCATTCTTCACAGCCACTTAGATAAACCGATAAAAACAGAAATTCAAATTACAAGCAATCATCTATTCGAAAGCTGGAAGGAAATGCCATTACACGCAAGCCAAATAATTCTTGATGAATCCAAGAAGATAATACAAATAGAAACTTATAAAACTAACGAGTTGTTTTCTCTTCTTTTAAGACATGGCGCTTCTATCAAAGTACTTTCACCAAATTCTCTGGCAAAAGAGCTAAAAGCTAAGTTGTTACAGAACTTCAAGCAATATGATTAATGTAATTATGAAGGTTGTAAGCCCCATGATAATTAGCCTGATAAAAAAACATGTTTTCATTTATCGCATATCTCGCGATAAACTCATAAAGACTTAAGTCATTATAAATATAAATAGATCTAGCAGTAGATCTTGTGTAGTCCTTTTTTAAGTTCCAGTCTCTCCTAAACATCACAGATTCCGCATGTGAAGAATTAGTCAGTGTCGCATATATTATTTCAAGCTGGTGATAATAAACCATGTAGCCATTTCCTGCCAAGAGGAGGCTTTTTATTTTTTTGGGTATTCTATTGTCAATAGACATTTGCATTTTATAATCATAAGTCTCCGGAATCAATAACGGGTAAAGAGTTGAAATAAAAAGCAAGCTGCAGAAAGAAAATTCTTTTTGACTCTTCAAAAGCGTAATAAACGAGCCGCTTTTGAACTTGAGCAAATCACTGTTACCAGAAGCCTGATATAATACAAACTTCTTTTCAATACCAATTGTAACAATATAGTGCCAGAGATTTCCATTAATAACCTCGTCTTTATTTCTGCCAATGATTTCTGCTACCTGCATCCGGTCTGCAGGGCCTAACACCTGTTCATTAATTTTTGAGTAATCCATAAATCAAATTAAATGTCTACCGATGTAATAGTTCTACACTTGAGGTTTTAGATGAAATGTAATTGTATTACATCCACCAGATATACTTTTATCTCAAATCAATTACAATATGATAGACTTCAGCTTATCCCCAAATTATCTATTAGACTCCTTCGAAAAAATCTATCAAATATGTGAAGATTCAGAACTAAAAGAAGACCAACTTATTGATTGTCAAAAAGATCTGGAAAATATATGTAAGTTCTTTAGTTGCAGTGAGCAGGAAGGGCTGGTGATTAGCATTCTACTACGAATGCATTACCATAGTGAGGAGCCATCGGTAGAGGAGTTGCTAAAGCATACCGGACTAAAAATTTCCTCAAGCATTTATATTAATCAGCTTTTAAAACCATTTACGGAAAGAGGTTGGATTAAACCTACTAAAAACGTTCTCCTTTTTCCCTTATCCAATTATAAACCTTCAGCCCGTTTTATACGAAGTGTCACAAATGCAGACTGGTCATACATGGAATTAAAACCAGCAACAAACTCTTTTAATCTAATTGAAACCTATGGAAGACTACTAGCTGAACGGAAGGCTGGAGATATTTCATATCCTAAATTTCAAGAAAGCGTACAAGACCTAATTAATAAAAACAATAGCCTACCAGTAGTTTCATTTATGAACAACTTAAAGATGAGTCTATTTGATTCTATGGTATTTCTTAATATGTGCAGCAGGTCTTATAAAGGAAATAACAGTTTTGAATTTGAATATCTGATAGATGATTTTCGCCCCCCAAATGAAGAGCAATATGTATTTAGGAAGTTAATCAAAAGCAAAACAGGGGTCTTTTTTGACAATCAAATAGTGACACAAGCTTCCGATTCATTTTCCCTTAGCGGAGATGAATATCAATTAAGCGATATAGCAATCAGCTGTTTTGATCCTGAACCAGTAAAAGAGAAGAAAAATATTAAATCAAGGTTTTTGGAGAAGATAGACCATTCTAAAATTCGTGAAAAATCACTTTTTTATTCAGGAAAAGACAAAACTCAAATTGATCGATTACGTGAATTACTGTTGCCTGAAAATTTTTCAGACTTTCAAAAAAGGATGAATGAGAAACAAAAAAATGCAGGACTTACGGTTCTCTTTTTTGGAAGTCCAGGTGTTGGTAAAACTGAGTCTGTTTATCAGCTTGCTCACCAATCAAAGAGACATATTTTATCAGCAGATGCCAGTACAATTAGATCAAAATGGATCGGAGAGACAGAGCAACATATAAAACAATTATTTGACGACTATAAAAAGGCAAAAAAACATTATGAGCAAACGCCCATATTGCTTTTCAATGAAGCTGATTCCATTTTGAGCAAAAGACGAAGAGTTACAGAAAAAGTCGATCAAATGGAAAATACCATGCAAAATATTTTATTACAGGAACTAGAATATTTTGAAGGAATTTTTATTGCGACGACAAATCTTGAAGAGAACCTTGACCCCGCATTTGACAGAAGAATCCTGTATAAAATTCGCTTTAATCCTCCAACAGACGAAATCCGAATATCAATTTGGAAGGATAAAATGAAGGAGATTGATGAAGATCTACTTCATATTGTAAATAACAGATACAAACTTACTGGCGGGCAAATTGATAACATTAGTAAAAAAGTAGAAGTCGAGAAGCTCCTAAGTCAAGATAAAATAATTGACATAGAGTATTTATCTACTCTTGCCGAAGAAGAGGTTTCACTTAGAAATGAAACTCAAAAACGTCAGATAGGTTTCAATTTAAATAACTAATCGAATTAACTATATGTCAAAATATTCAATAACAACTTCAGCCTTTACGGAAGCATTCAAAAGCCTAAATGAAAGTCAAAAAAGAGCTGTTCAAACTATTGACGAGCCAATTTTAGTACAAGCGGGTCCAGGATCGGGTAAAACCCATGTACTTGCGCTCAGAGTAGGACAAATTCTTACTGAAAGCGGTATGCACGCTGAAAATATCCTTTGCCTCACCTTTTCAAGGGCAGGAGTAGCCTCCATGAAAAAGCGACTTGGAGAACTTTTAGGTAGTGAAGCAGAAAAAATCACTGTAGAGACCTTTCATTCTTTTGCCGACAAAGTGTTAAGACTAGAAACCTCAACAGAAGGATTTAAAAAAACATTATTAACCAAGTCGCGCCGATATATGATACTGGAGAAACTACTCCGAGACCCGAATATTGGCGGAATCTACTGTGACGGAAAATTAACTTCTGGTTTCAGACTTAGCAGTTTAGCAAGGATCTTTGACTTGCTAAAAAAAGAAGGAATAGATGCTACTAAGCTAAGAGAACTTACTAAGCATTGCATTGAAGAAATTTTACCCAACCATCGCGATTTTAAGGGGAAACGAGTACCCCTCAATGAACAAGGGAAAAAGCTCAAAGAGTCTTTATTACTATTCAGAGATACTATTGCGCCAATTTTTGAATCTTATCAGGCAATATTAGCTAAACACAACCTCTGTGACTATGAAGACCTATTAACCGAAGCAATCAATAAGCTTAGATCAGATAAAGATCTGCTACTTAACTATCAGATCAGATACCAGTATATTTTAGTGGATGAGTTCCAGGACACTAATGAAAGACAAATGGAACTACTGATGACATTAGTACATGAAGTTGAAAGACCCAACTTGTTTGTGGTTGGAGATGACGACCAGTGCATCTACCGATTTCAAGGTGCAAGCAGAAAGAATTTTGATACACTCTCAGCCAGCTATCCCGATTTAGTCAAAATAGCATTAAGTACAAATTACCGAAGCACCTCAGCTATCCTATCACATGCCCATGCCCTAATAAAAGAAAATGAGCATCGTGACCCCATTAAATCAAACCCTTTAGAGGCTGGCTCAACTAAGCCTTGGGAAGTTGAACCCAGCGGACCTCACCTTGACATCTACGAAGACTCCGCTCAAGAAGACTATGGAATTGCCCTCAAAATAAAAGTGCTACTAAATACGGGAGACTTCAATGGATCCATAGCAGTTCTTTATCGGCGTAATACAGATGGAGCCAGAATTGCCAAATGGCTAGATCAATGGGGAATCACCTATGACCAAAGCTTCCAGAGAAACAACTTATTGGAGACGGAGTCAGGAAAAAATCTTCTTTGGTTGACAAGAATAATCAGTCTTACAGGTACTGACATTAAACTGGCAGGAACCTATTTAGCACACTGGGGTATGAATATTTTGGGACGCGACACCTTTTTAAAATGCCACCTGGAATGGAAAAAATACAACAACAACCAAGAGTTTATCCCCTGGCTCGAAGAGCAATTAGATCAAGACAGTTTAAATCTACTGGAAACATGGAATTTCTGTAAAACACTATCACAACGACTTGATGAGCCGATGACAAAAGAAATACTGGACTCCCTTCTTGTAAAATCTGGTACTACTAACAAAAAAGCCAAAGAGGGGTGGTATGAATTTTTAGATTCATTTCTAGCTACAGACAGCAAAGCCACATTAAAAGCCTTTTGTACTTTATTACACTACCATGAAGTACGTGAAATTGAGATTGAATACAAGGCAGAGCAAGAAACTAACGGCCAAGTAATACTCTCCACAATTTGGGGTAGTAAAGGTCTAGAATATGACGTAGTTTTTATTAAAAACTGTACTAAACAGTATTGGGAGGATTATACCCCGTCAAAAAATAAAGTATGGGTTCCCAAACTACTAAATGCTTATATCCCAGATGAATCCGATGCCATGGAAGACCTGCGAAGGCTAATCTATGTGGCGTGCACCAGAGCCAAATGTGTTGCCTACTTATCCTATGGCAAAATGAATGACAATAGTAAAGAGCAATCAATTACTGACTTACTTAGACCAGTAATTCAAATTAACCTGCTTGAACTAAATGAGGTCAAAAAAATAGCTCTACCCAGACTCAGACCAACTTTTATTCCGGTACAGGCAGATAGCGAAATGCGTGAATTTGTAAATGACAAAGTAAAAAACTTCATTATATCTCCAAGCAGTTTATATAAATGGCTTGAAGACACAAATAGATTTTTTATTTATAATATCTGCAAGGTAACCGACCTGCCCTCTACTCCCCTTGCCTTTGGGTCTTATGTACATGATATTCTGGAGAAATTATATAACAGCACTAATCCCGATATAAGCAGTCAAAACATACAGAAAATAGCGAATGATTTTTTTGGGAAGTATAAATACCAATTTTATGAGAGTCATTATGAAATAGTAAAGTCACAGGCTATCCATGCCATTTCAAACTATATGTCAAATAACACAGTTCCAGAACCAAACTCGATTTTTGAGCACGGAATCAAAGCAACCTTATCTGAGGGTGTTGACTTATATGGAAAGGTTGACCGTCTAGAAGAGTCTAAAAATTCAGTTATAATTATTGATTATAAATCTGGCAGTTCGTACTCCTATATGAAGCCTTTTGAATCAGAAGACAAACCAGGTGATGGACATTGGCGTCAAGCGATGATCTACCGCTTTCTGGCAGAAGCAAAATATCCGGGAAAGAAAAAGTATGAAATTCAGTTTCACTATGTTGAACAGGGGAAGAAAAAGCAAGTGAATGAACCAATTAATAAAGAGTTTTTTGATTGGATTATTGAAGCTAGAAATGAAATCAATTCAACTTTCAAGATTAACTGATAAGCATTATGTCTTGTACGACACTGTTAATACTATCTATCATTACAGTCTTAATTGGAATTTTCATAGCCAAATATTGGATTGAACTTATGATAATTAGCCTGATACTTAAGAGTATATTTTATCTGTTAGCTTTATCCGGCATCTTAAGTTTTTTTTGGACCTTAATCATAAACGATACAAACAGCTGGTTAAAGGCATGGATTTTTTTCTTTATACTTTATAGTACCATCATAGCCGTTTATGCATTTATAATTTTTGACGGAGCGAGGAAATTCATAGACCTAATTCGATACATTTTAAAAATAAAATGATAGTACCTCAAACTCTAAACATCAATTCTTAATTATGATAAAAATTAATTGGCCATCAATCATTATCTTCTGGATAGGATTATATGCCCAGATGATAACTTTTAATCATATTCTTGATAGAGATGGACCGACTCTGTACAACTTTTGTCTATATTTAATTACAGGGATTTCGTGAGGTTATTACTGGGGGCAAAGGTTAATGTCAGTTAAAGAAAAATAATTTAGAAATACGGAGATAAAGAACATACATTTTAACAGTGTTTAAAACCAATTTACGCCATGACTATAATTGAAATATATAATCTAATTCGAAACAATACCACATCCATAGCCAACCCTATTCTAATTGAATATTCTTTATTTCAAGAAGAAAACGGATTAGCACATTTTAATAAAATTATTAGAAAAAGAATTGAAAATAGACCTGGAATTTATGTCTGGGAAAACGCAGATTCCGGAGAAATACTATACTTAGGGATGGCAGGAAAAATTTGCCAAATTGGTGAATTCACTAACCATGACATACAAAAAAGAATGTTAGCAACTAGAGGAAAAGATCCAGTTACCAATAAAGATGTACAGACTAACTCATACATAAAGCAAATTATGGCGTCAAACAACATTAATAATTTAAATATTCACCCATTTTTAGCTTAGGTAGAAATTTACCAGGATTTATTGAAGCATTGGTACTTAATCAATATTATCAAATTAACGGAAGACTGCCCCTGCTGAATTCGCATTTTTAATATTGAAATCTAATTAAAATATAATGATTTAAAAGCTCTAATAATGTATATACTAGACTACTCAAATTTGATAAAAAAACTCCCTGTAAGAATGCAGAGCTTTGAAACAAAGAAATCATGGATAAAAGATGAAAATCAAGTGCCATGGATCAGAGATATTAATAACATTTTATTCAACGGAAATGAAAATATTTCCTAATAAGTATTACTTAAGATAATGAAGAAGGGTTTTTTCGAATTTATTGGCATGGCTTCACTTGAAAAAGTGCATTCAGAAGTCATTGATTGGTGACCGTATAGCCCTAAAAATGTCTTACAGTTTTATACAATTAGTCTAGTTTGATTGGCCACAGGTTTTTATTCAAATTATCAACATATTCTCTGTCCCCATTTTCCCCACTCTGGAGTGTACCCTCAATAACATTGACTTTTTCGTATTGCTGCCAGTGGCCAGTTTCGAACTCCACTACCTCGACATCAGAATCCCCTATACCCATTGTATTAAGCGTAAGACTGCTATTCATTTCGCTCAGCGATCCATTTTTTATGTAAACAAAAGCATTGCTTTCAACAATAGCATCGTCCACATCAGATAAATCGTTATGAAGTATTGCTAAAAGCTCTCCATCGAACTCATCGAGTACCGTATTGACAAAGCTTGCATGAGCTTCCATAATTTCTGAAGCAGCTCCTCCATTCTCTGTGCGATTAAACATAAATACGTAACGATTGAAGCCTTCTTTTACGGGCATAGATTTAATATTTGTTGTCATTGTTGTGGGTTTAATAAAATCAAATTAATAAAACTTACTTATACTGAACAGCTCGTGTACTTTTTATAATCAAAGGAAAAGTTCTATTATTTTGAATATGGGCAAAACTATTTTGGCGTGAAAAGGCAGTTTATCCACGTTATAATATTCATATTTGGAATAAATCTTGCGTCAAAACGAATATGTAAGAGTAAACATTTATTTTTATATATGATTCTAAGCTAAGGGGCAGAATTACAAATTAACAAAGCCCCGCCCTTTAGTGGAATGCAAATTTGTTAAGGCTAGGATTATAACCCCAAAATTCTTCGATGAATGAGTCATAATTTATCCAACAGTTGTACAACTAAAAGGAGTCTTTAAACAAAAAGAGAGAAATTAATATTTAATTCAGTGAAAAAATCTAAATTCGAATTCATTCCTCAAAAAGAACAGCCTACCATATACATTAAATTTATTAAATAACTAACATGAAACCAGGTGAGAAAATTAATAATTGCGTAATTATTGATGTAAACAATGAAAGTAAAAAGGCAGTGATTTGTTCAGAACTTCCAATGTATTGGAACCAGAGCTTAAAATATGCGGATGGAGCAAATTTTAAAAAAGCCCAAAAAGATCTAGCGAAATTCAAAGACAATGGTTTATCTGGGTGGCGACTACCTACACAGAAAGAGCTACAATTAATGTTCAAACTAAAAAAGAATATCAAAACATTCTCTTCAGGATTTCACATGAGTTGTGAACTAGATGGAGAAAATAAAATATTTGGAACGGCACTTGATACTGGTCACCAATCATCAACATCAATTTCTAATGGATGTTATGTTCACCCAGTTCTTGAAGTTGAGCTATAAATAATCATATTTAGATTAAGTCTTTGCAATAAAAATGGCAAACTAGTTATTACTAGATTAATATGTTGTTGTAATAATTATTATGAAATTAAAGATTAAATTAATTTTATCTAAGGGCGATGGTAGCATGCCTGACCTAGGTCTGCTACCTCCTAAAAAGCAAAATAAAGATTTTTTGATTTCATGCATGAAATTTATGCCTGCCTTTGAAGATGTTGAGGATTTAATTCAGTCATGGAAATTAATAGATGATGGCCTTGACCAAATCGATTTTAAAAATGGAATCTTGGTTGGGT
>JBIIYK010000017.1:0-11378 GCA_044346845.1 Minisyncoccia bacterium
TTACCAAGACCTACTCCCACCTTACCTTTCTTATCACCAGCCACAATCGCAACGCTAAAAGAAAATCTTCTACCTCCAGTAGCAACACGAGCCACTCGGCGGATATTTAACATCTTTTGTTCAAATTCATTTCTAGGGCGGGCATCACGATGTCCAGGCTTTCTAGGATTTTTGTTTCGTGAATCTCCTGCTCCAGTTGTGCTGTGAGGACGAGGAGTAAAACGAGCAGTAGAAGGACGGCCACCAGCTACCTGAGCTGGAGTCTGAACTGGTGCAACCGGAGTAGCTGCAGTTTTATTTGTATCAATGTTTTTAATTTCGGTATCCATTTTTATTTATTTAAAATTTAAGTCCTCCCGCTCTTGCGCCATCAGCAAAAGCCTTTACTCGTCCAACGTATTTAAATCCACCTCGGTCAAAAACCACGGTCTCTATTTTTTTACCAAGAGCCAATTTGGCGATCTCCTTACCGGTCTCCATTGAGCGTTCCATAAAAGTCTTACCCTTTACTTTCATTGAAGATAAAGAAAAAATAGTAACAGCTTTATCATCGTTTATAAGCTGACCATAAATATATTTATTAGACTTAAAAACAGCAAGACGAGGTTTAGCTTCTGTACCAAAAACTTTGGCACGAATCTTCTTGTGTCTTCTCTCTACTTTTTGTTTTTTAATATTTATGTTTTTCATCTTTTTTACTTACCTTCTTAAGATTCTTAATTTATAGCTAGACTGTCTTCTTACCTTCCTTTCTCTTGATTATTTCTTTCTCATATCTGATACCTTTACCCTTATAAGGTTCTGGCTTTTTTAAATCTCTTATTTCAGCCACATACTGACCCACAAATTCTTTATCTATACCAGAGACGGTGATGATATTTTTCTCAGAGGTAACTTTTAAATTCTTTGGTATAGCTACGGTAATAGGGTGAGAAAAACCTAATTTGAAAACAATGTTAGTACCCACAACATCAGCCTTGAAACCAATACCTTCAACAATAAGCTTTTTTTCATAAAGCTTATTTACTCCCTGAATCATATTATTAACATGGGAGGAAACAGTTCCCCAAAGACTATTCAAAGTAACGTTTGGATTCTTGGTGGCTGGAGCAAAAGAAACTTTGCCATCATTTATTTCTATCTTAATACCTGGTCTGAAAGTTCTGGTCAGTTCACCCAAAGGGCCCTTGACGGAGATAGTATCTCCTTCAATTCTTACTTCAGTCTTGGCTGGTATAGTTATTTGGTTTTTTCCTATTCTTGACATTGTTTTTATTTTTTACAAACTACCAGATCTTAAACAACATTTCTCCACCAACTTTCTGATTAATTGCCTGTTTGTCAGTTAGAATACCTTTTGGGGTAGAAAATATTGTTTTCCCAAAACCACCCTTAGAAAGATGAATTTCATCAAAACCCTTATAAACTCTTCTGGATGATTTAGAAATCCTCTCAACTTCTTTTATTTTACACTCACCATTGTGGTAATTTAAAACTACTTCAAGAATAGGGCTGGTCTTCTTCTTACTTACTGATTTCAAATATCCTTCAGCTACTAAGACGGTAGCAATAGCTTCCTTTAACTTTGAGTAAGGCAAAAGGACTGATTCCTTATGAACTCTTCCGGCGTTCTTAATTCTTGTTATAAAATCTGCGACTGGGTCTGTTACCATGATGATTTTTTAATGCCAGGAATTTTACCCTGATTAGCGAACTCTCTAAAACAAATTCTACATAAATCAAAATCTCTCATGTAACCATTCTTTCGGCCACAACGAAAACATCTTCTCACTACTCGAGAAGCAAATTTTGGATCTTTCTTGGCTCTTGCTTTAACTGATGTTTTTGCCATTTGAAATTATGCCTTTTTTTAAAATAAAGCTCATATGAGCTTCGTGGGACTATACTAGCAAAAGCCCCTGTAAAAGTCAACGTTCTAACACTCTTTTATAGGTTATTAACCCAAGACAGCCTCCCCTACTTTATACTGCTCCCCAGCGCCCATGGTGATTATAAATATCATTTGAATACTAATCATTGACTTAGTAGATTATTCACAAACTTCCTTGTTGCAGCTCCAAATATTCCCGTGCCTTTTTTAAAATTTTGTGGCTTAAGAATAGCCTCAAAATTAGCCTCCTGAAATTTAATTAACGCACCTTTTGTTTTTAGACCAAAGTAAGTTGTTTCCTTTCCGGGTGAACCCACACCACTAGCTGAAATGCTGTAACCATGAGTATTTAAGAATATTTGTAATCTTTTGACTTCTGAATCAGTTTGCCCGAATTTTAAATCCTTGGTGAAGTTTGAGAGAGTGGTGGTAGAGCTGATTAAAAGCCGAGCGGAATCAGCTTTGTCTGGTGAA
This sequence comes from Minisyncoccia bacterium, assembly GCA_044346845.1. GTDB lineage: Bacteria > Patescibacteriota > Minisyncoccia > Phycocordibacterales > GWA1-40-21 > CAIJXO01. The sequence goes on from JBIIYK010000017.1 coordinate 2,366, forward strand.
ATAATACCAAGATTAATTAGAAGATTAATAAAATCTGATAGATTTATACTATTAGGATTGCTCACAATCGTGGTGGCTGTCGTTGTTGCTGACATAGTAGTAGTTGCGGTGGTAGTGGCCAAGGGAGTGGTGCTAGTAGCTACTGGGATAGTACATCTTTGAGTCATGGGAGTCGTTTCAATGTTAGAACAACTGGTATAATCAGTACTAACAGTTCTGGTTTGTTTCCCATTAACACAGCTTCCCCAGTCAGAATAGGTATAGATACATGACCGATATGAAGAATGTCCGCCGCAACTTGCTGTTTTTTGAGTAATTGATACCGGATCAGTTTCCACTCCATCACCATTTCTGTATTTTACAGAATAAGTATAGGAAGTATTACAAGACAATCCAGTATCCTGCCATGAGTTTGTTTGTATCCAGCCGAAATCAGCTCCCTCTCGAGAAAAGAAATATCCAGAGGAGCTGGCTGTGTCATTAGAAAAAGAATCTACAATTAAAGCAATGCTGATTTTTTCAACGGTTGTAGTAGAGAGATTAGTTGGAGTACCAAGTAATGCATATGTTGGAGATACATTAAATGTATGAGTAGAATATCCTCCGCTGTATGTATATGTAATAATTCCACTTCCATTTGATTGTTGTGTGGTAGAAGCAAGTCCATCCACAGTAATCGTGTAATAAGTACTAGGTTGCAAATCTCCTACTGTATATATAGTAGTCGTAGCGATAGAACTTGAGGCAGTCCATTGTTTAGAATATGTACCTGAAGTATTCCAAGTAATGTTTGAAATATTTAAATATTCTGGACGAGTGGTGGAAGCATCATATGTCGCATATCCTCCAACGGGAGTAACAGAGAAATCAGCTGATGCAGTGCTTGATGTGGCAGTAGTATAACGATACTTTCCATCACTATATATTCTGATGTTACTGGTTGGATCAACTAAATCTGTGCCTAAAGTGAACGGTGGTTGATATTCATAGGCACCGATGTCTGGTGTGCCATAAATAGGATTGCCTAAATAATCGGAATTAAGACCAATATCTGTACCGGCATCAATAGCTGGAGAATTAGAACTAAGTTGATAATTCATGGTAGAAGTAGAAATGAAATTTGGATCCGCATTCAAACTATTTATGTCTTTTCCGATAATCTTACTGTCTCCATTTAGAGCAGTTAACCAATCACTAAACAAGGAATAATTAACTCCTAAGAATGCTGCCAAATACGATCCATTGGGTGCATAATATAAATTATTATTAGTTTCTATACTGGTAAAGGCTCCGTCAAAAGCAACAGCCTGAGAATTACCCAAAATTGAAACATTTGAGTATATTACATTATTTTTAAAAATCGCCTTTAAACCACCTGACTGCACATCCATACCGTGACCACAAACAGGCGAAATACAACTTGGATTTTGCCAAACAGTATTATTATAAAAAGTGGATGAGGCAACTGTTGACTTACCATTAAAATCTAAACCGTTCACATGACCCGAAGAAAAAACATTGTAATAGACAGTGTCTCCTCCTGCGCCAGAAGTATCAGTAATTTGTATATTATTACCATAAAAATAATTTCTAAAAAAAGAATTATACTCACTAGACCCGAAAGAATAGACAGCAGTACTTTGTGAGGATGGATACTCTAAGCCATTCCAATTGTAAGATAAATTATTGTTGTATATGGAATTACGATCAGAATTTTGCATTCTAATTCCAATTCCAAACTTAAAACCCGTTTCTGTACTAGTCCCTATCGTATTATATGCAATAGTATTATAATCAGCTGATATCATATCAATACCCAAGGCATTATTATTGTTGGTTAAATTAGAATTTACTAAAATATTACCTTGAATAACTGTAGAACTAGCAGAAGCAAGTTTAATGCCTGCACCAGTACTCGAAGCAATATCTATATTATTGTTAAGTAGTTGATTACCATTTGCAATAGCAATATACACACCAGTTCCTAAAGTACTCCTAATATTACACCTCTGCATTATTACGTTTTTTTGTACACCAGTATCAGCACCAAAAAAAACTGAGTTCGCCGCAGCACCTCCAACAACATCCAAATCCTGGAATGTCGCGTAGTTTCCATTATTATCACGAACAATAGCATAAGTAACTGTCGGGTCAGTGAGTATAGGGTTACTACCTGAACCATATGCACCAGTAATAATCGGAGACACAAGTGTACCGCTAGAATTTGCATTTATAAGCGCTGTATGAGTCTCACCACGTTTAAAATAAACCTCATCTCCAGCCCCGAGGGTTTTACCAACTGACACGCCCGTTGCTCTCCTATCCCAAGGATGATGAAGAAAAGGGGTAGACGTACTAGTGCCGTTATTAACATCAAGCCCAGATGAACTTACATAATACACAGTGGCAAAAGAAATACTTATACTGTAGACAAAAGAAATATACAAAAAAATAGAAAAAATAATAGTTAATTTTGCAGCCCTAAAAATTTTTGTTAACATACTCCCTGTAAGTATACAGAAAAGATAATAAATTACTAGCGCTCGAACAAGAGACTATCCCCTATCTTATATTGTTCACCAGCACCCATGGTGATGAGTACATCACCAGCTTTAAGATTGGTTTTGAGGTAGGTTTCAATATCAGAAAAATTTTTAAAAGATAACACAACCACCTCGTCATCAGAATGCCACTCCTCCTTGACTAAGGAGGAGAAAGCAGAGTTGCTTTCCCCTTTCCCCGCTTTAGTCAAGGCGGGGTGGTGAGTCTGCGAACCGGGGCGGTTTTGTTCTTTAATCCTTTCAGCTAAAATCTCAGAAGAAATAGTAGGGTCAAATTTTTCTCTAGCTGGAAAAATTGGAGCTAAAATAACTTCATCCGCATCTACAAACGCTTGAGCAAAATCATTCAATAAAATCTTGGTACGAGAAAACAAATGTGGTTGAAAAACTACAATAATATTTTTATCCGGAAACAATTCCCGTGCACCAGCCAGAGTAGCTTTCACTTCTGTTGGATGATGACCATAATCATCATAAACAAGAGCGCCAGCTGAAGTCTCGCCTTTATACTCAAATCTTCTCCAGGTGCCAGTAAAAGTCTCTAGTGATTTTTTAGCTTTAGCTAAATCTAATTTAAAAATATTAGCCACCGCCAAAGCTGTCCCAGCATTCCTTCTATTATGTTCTCCAGGAATTTTCATTTTTAAATCAGCATCATAAAATTTATTCCTATCCACAATGGTGCAATCTAAATTAACGATTGCCTTGGCCACTTTTTCATCATTTGGATCACAGACAATAAAACCATCTTTGGGCACCTTTAAAGCAAACTCACGAAAGCCAGCAATAACTCCTTCAATACTGCCATAGTAATCCAGATGATCATTATCAATATTATTTATAACCGCAATCTTTGGTTCAATATGTAAAAAAGATCTATCATACTCACAAGCCTCAACCACAAAATAATCTGACTGCCCGTGAATAAAGTTTGTCTTTTCGCCAACCTTATCTCTTATTAAGGAACCAACAATAACAGTAGGGTCTAAATCTGCCTCAATCATTATTTTGGCGACCATGGCAGTGGTGGTGGTCTTACCGTGTGTACCAGCTACCGCAATAGTATATTTTGAGCTAGAAATTTCCGTCAGGGTTTCCGCATAAGTCATCATCTTTAGTCCCCTACTCTTAGCTTCTATAAATTCTGGGTTGTCAGCCTTAACCGCAACAGTGTAAATAACCAAATCAACACCCGTAGGTATATTTTCTTTTTTTTGACCGATATAAATTTTAATTCCTAATTTTTCCAGACCAACGGTAATTTCTGAACCAGAAGCATCTGAACCGGTAACAGTCTTCCCCTCCAAGATTAACATCCTGGCAATGGCAGAAATACCAATACCACCAATACCAATAAAATAAATATTTTTAGCTTTTTGTAAAAGATTATCTGACATATTATTAGGACTTCAATCCTTTAATTATTTTAACAAATTTATCTCCTCGATCAAATTCATTCTTAAACATTCCAAAAGAGGCAAAAGCTGGGGAAAAGAGTAGAGTATCCCCTTTTTTACATTTTTTAATAGCCCCAGTCACCGCCTCTTTCAAAGTAGCGCACCTAACCGCCTCGATATTCAATTTGGCTGAACCAGTACCATCCAGCAAAAAGGCTTCTTTACAGTATTTTTTCATCTCCCCCACCAACTCAGTTGTATCTAAGCCTTTATCTGAACCACCAAAAATCAACACCGTGTTTTTCTTTTTCTTATCACCTAAGGCTTTTAACGCCACCAAAGTAGCTTCTGGAGTAGTAGCGGTTGTATCATTGTAGATCTTTACTCCTTTATAATTCCGAATAAATTCCTGCCTACCAGCCACTCCACCAAAATTTTCTACTGCTCTTCTAACTGCTTTTAAATCAACACCTAGAATCTTGGCTACGGCCACGGCCCGTAAAACATGTTTAAAATTATGCTCGCCTAGTATTTTTAATTTCCAGGTTTTTATCTCAGCATCATCTTTAATTAATACCAGTCTACTTTTTATATCCCCCTTATATCTCTCCTCTATTATCTTTTCAATCTCCTTATCTAAGATCAAATAGTCCTCTGATTTTTGATTAGCAAAAATCTGGGCTTTATCCATAAAATATTTCTGCATCGCCTCTGCCTCATTTTTGCTTCCCTTCAGATAATAATTCAAATGATCCGGCATTAAATTTGTAAAAACAGCAATATTAGGACTTTTTGTGATGGCACCAAGACCATGTAGACACCAGGAATCCAGCTCCAAAACAACCAAATCACCAGACTTAATTTTCTTTAATAAAGAAAGAGTTGAACTTCCTTTAACATTGCCTCCTAGATGTACTTTTTTACCAAAGACTGATTTTAATATTTCATAAATAAGAGCAGTGGTGGTGGACTTACCTCTGGTACCAGTCACACCAATAGTCTTTATACCTTCAGCACATTCAAAAAACAAAGATTCACTTTCATGAATGGGAATATTATTTTTTTTAGCCTCAATTAAGAATGGAGAATCTGCCGGAACATTACCTGGTTGAAGAATAAAATCAGCATTTTTAAAATCAGCCAAGTCATGATGACCTAAGACGTATTTTATACCTGCCTGCCCTTTTACAGGTTTGCTATATTTATTTAGCTTATCAATTGAAGGCTTAAGTTCTTCTGCCGATTTTAAATCAGTAATCGTTAAATCTGCTCCACATTCAAGTAGAAATTTGGCATCATTAAGAGCCCCACCCAAGAGACCGAGGCCTATTATTGTTACTTTTTTATTTTTGAAATAATCTTTATAATTTTTCATAATATTTTATTAAAAGCCCCCGAAACTCCGGCCGAAACCTGCTAGTTTCTGCACGAATCGAAACGTTTTTCCTCCTCTGGCCGAAACCTACTGATTTCGGCACGAATCGAAACGTTTTTCGATTCGCCTGAAACGTACGTGTCTACCGTTCCACCACGCACCCAGTCCTTGTATACTATAGTAAAACAAGCTAAATTAAAAGCCGGAATTTTTAATAAAATTCCGGCTTTTAATTGTTTTTAATCCTATTATTTTACAAAGTCTCCACTATCAAAGAATTTGTTCCACCAGTCTTACCAAAAGGGAAACCAAAAACAACAACGATTTTATCTCCCTTAACTGCCATTTTACTCTTTAGGGTAAGGGCTTTAGCTTCTTTAATAGCTTCACTTATCTGAACAAATTTTTTACAAACAACTGAAACACAGCCATAACTCAAAGATAACTGCTTCCTTGTTTTTTCATTTGGAGTCAGGGCCAAGATCTTTTGTTCTGGCTTATAACGAGAAATCATTCGTGCAGTAAAACCGCTATCAGTTAAAGAGACAATAACTCTAGCGCCACTTTCTTTAGCCACTTCCATGGCTCCATTACACAAAGCGTCTGAAACTCTTTTAACAGAATCGCTAAATTTTCTAGAAGTAACTAGGTTTCTATATTGAGAATCACTTTCTGTTTTCTCAGAAATTCTGGTCATCATCTCCACCGCCTTAATTGGAAATTGCCCAAGGGTAGTTTCTTCAGAAAGCATAATAGCGTCAGTTCCATCCAAAATAGCGTTGGCAACATCAGAGACTTCCGCTCGAGTAGGAATAGGAGAATTAATCATAGACTCCAACATTTGAGTGGCGGTAATAACTGGCTTACCCGCTTGATTACATTTCTGAATTAACATTTTTTGTACTAAAGGCACATTTTCAGCTGGAATCTCTATAGCCAAATCACCACGAGCCACCATAATTCCATCAGACAATCTGATTATCTCATCAATATTTTTAAGAGCTTGCGGTGTTTCGATTTTAGCAATAACCCTAGCTTCACATTTAGCCTTTTTCAAAATTTCTTTTAGCTCAGTGATATCCTCTGGTTGTCTAACAAAAGATAGAGCAAAAAAATCAACTTTATTTTTCAAACCGAACTTCAAATCCTCTCTGTCTTTTTCTGTAATAGAGCTAACAGTTAAATCAGAACCAGGTAAGTTTACGCCTCTCTTGCTTTTAATTTCTCCCCCAACAATAACCTTACAAATAACATCATTACCTTTAATTTCAATTACCTCTAATTTTTTCTTACCATCATGAAGCAAAACAGGATCTCCAACTTTCACCTCTTTAATAAACAAAGGATAGTTGATAGAAACTTTTTCATCACTTCCCATAATCTTATCAATAGTAATTGTAAACTTGGCGCCTTCTTTTAGAACTGTTAGGCCTTTTTCAAATTCACCAATACGAATCTTTGGGCCAGCCAAGTCTTGTAAAATAGCCACAGATTGACCCGTTCTCTTCATAATCTTTCTAAGGCTATCCACCCGTAATTGATGTTCAGCAAAATCCCCATGAGAAAAATTTAGTCTTGCCACGTTCATCCCGGCATTAATTAATTCCCCCAACATCTTCTCACTCTCGGTGGCTGGACCAATGGTGCAAACGATCTTTGTCTTCTTTATACTATTCATATAATTTGATTATTAACTTAATAAATTTAAGACGGTATTGTAGCATCAAATATCCAAAACTCAAAGCTTAATATATTGTATTTTTGTAGTTTTTCTGGTATATTCTCCTAGTTGCGATGTAGATTGCTACCCCCTTGAAGATTCGGGATGTGCAATTTTTATAACCGCTACAACCATTGTCTGGCTGGCACCGAGAAGAGGACTTCTCGGCACGCTGCATTTTGCAGCTACGCCAGAGCGTAGGCAAAATGCGCGCATAGCTCAGTTGGTAGAGCACATCACTGATACTGATGGGGTCCTAGGTTCGAATCCTAGTGCGCGCACATTGCAAATATAGGAAATCATCATCTAAGGCAAAGATGATTTCTTTTGCAATGTGCGAGACGGACTGAGGCCTGGCGAGGGAGTCGGGGGTGGCGACTTTTCATTAAGTTCACGAAATGAAAAAGTTGTGACCCACAATAAATTAACGCCCAAAAAATCCAATCGGGGTACTGGTCATGTAATGACCGAAATTCCTAGTGCTAATAATAATTTAGTCGCGGGAGAGACTCCTAGTATATGCAATTTTAAAAACGCCGGAAGTTTTCACTCCGGCGTTTTATACTTCTTTTCCTATAGTGCCTCATCGGGCAAAGGTTTAGCCATGAACTCTTTCCCAAAAACCTTGCGAGAAAGATCATTAAGCCAACATAAGCAGATGACAATAACCAGCAAGATAACAGCACCCACCAACAACAAAGAAAGTAAAGGATGCTTAATAAGATATTTCATAATCCCCCGCTAGTGTTTCTGTATTATAACTCCAAAAAAAATAGCTAAAGCACACACAAAGGCGATTCCTGTAGGAACAAGAACCACCAACAGCACCTCCCCAAAAAACCGACGAATAGTCCTCAGCATCTTGCCTTGCTCCCCTGTTAAGTTTTGAGGTATCAAATACCCAGGAACTCCTTTTTTCTAAAGTGAGGCTAACATGTTTTTTAAAAAATGTAAATTGAAAAAGCGCTTACCCGGAGGCAAGCGCTTTCGTTGTCTAAGAACAACTTAATTATTCTAACCAGGAACCAAACTCATAACGACCAGCAAGAATTTTCTGCTTCAGCACCGGATCGGTAACAACCTTTCCGTGTACATAGACAGTTTTCTCGTGAGTAGAATAGGACTCGTCGACAATGGGTGTTGAGTCGATAATATACAACAAACCCATCATGACAAGAACCGCCGCAACGAACCCTGCAGCCTTAGACCAATACTTGGCTGCAAAAGCTTTGATTCCGATAAGACTCATAGTAATTCACTCCTGTTTTTGATTTAAAGAACAACCCCCAAGTTAGACACCTGATCTAGCTCTCACATATAATGATAGCATACTTAACATTAAAAGTCAATGAAGAAAAGAGATAGCAAAAAACGCCTATTTATAGGCGTTTTTTTGATTATTATTCTTTCTTTTGTTCCGTTCTTCAGTTCAGACAGATATTTCTATTTGACTGACTAATATATCTCGACTTTCCGAGAATGTCATCCTGTTGCATGTTCAGGCAAACAATTAAATGCTCAATTGAGGCATTTAATACCGACTCAATAAGTCAGTGTGACTACTCACATAATCACACCAACGTTGTTCAATTTGAAAAATTCCACGAGCAGCTTCCGCTACCCGTGCCTTGTTACGACTTACTCCCTGTTATTGAATTTACCGTAGGCCGTATAAATACGGACTTCGGGTATCCCCAATTCCCTTGAGTTGACGGGCGGTGAGTACAAGACTTGAGAACGTATTCACCACAGTATAGCTGACCTGTGATTACTAGCGAATCCAGCTTCAAGAGGTCGAGTTGCAGACCTCTATCCGAACTTAGGCCACTTTTAAACGATTTGCTCCACCTTTCGGTATTGCGTCGCGTTGTAGTGCGCCATTGTATCACGTGTGTAGCCCAGGGTATCAAAGGGACATGCTGACCTGGCGTCATCCTCGCCTTCCTCCCTCGATTCTATT
>JBIIYK010000018.1:0-11330 GCA_044346845.1 Minisyncoccia bacterium
AAACAATATTTTAGAGATGTGTTTCTTTTAGTGATTTATTTATCTCTAAAATCGCCCTAGATTTGAGAGTAGACATAGAGGCAAGTAATTCCGGAGTAAAGTAGGGTGATTCAATAAATTGATTAAAGTCTCCAAGATTACCAATATAACCCAGGCTCGACAAAATACGTAGGGCCATAATACATTCAAAATTAGCCAAATTTTCCTCCGTCAAATTAGTCATATTTAAAAATATAACTCCCTCTCTCAGGCTATCAAACAATAAAATATTTTTTTCCTCACCATGTAATAAACGTAAAAGGAGAGAAAATATTCTAGATATCAGAGGAAAATCCTTCTTATCCAAACCCAGTTTTTTCTCAGCACTAGTGATACGCCAAACTTCCCTTCCTCGTACCACAGAAACATAGATAAAAGACAAATCTTCCAGACTGTAACGCAATTTTGATTTTAAATGTCTAACCCCTTGGGCGGTAGCTTTAATCAGACCAAAATCTTTGGTAAAAAGGAAAAAATATTTGTTAGCCTCGTTAAAATTTAGACTTTTCAATACAAAACTCTCAGTGGTGTAGATGGTATGCGACATACTTTTGGATATTAAACAAACCTTTTTAACTTTTTAATTTCAAGCGCCTCCTCCCTCATCTGATCCCATTCAAATATGATATTTAATACACTATGAACCTCTTTTACGTCTGACTTAAAGTGACCCTTACCATATTCTACAATTATTTCAGCACCCAATTTACTCGCCAATTCCTCACTATCCACCCTAGGTATTAAATGATCATTATCAGAAATAATCATGACAAAATTTTCTGAATGAGCCTTCACTTTTTCATAATCTAAAGGCAAATCACAAAAATCAGATAATAATGGCACCTTAGGTATAGAACAAAAGCCGGAAACCATGACACAGCCGCCAATCAATGCTTTTTCAGGCAAAGCCTCAAGATATCTAGCGATAGTAATACAACCCAAGCTGTGACCCACAAAATAAGTATCCCTGTTCACTTTTATCTTTTGCACTCTTAAAAAGTCCAACCATTCTGAAACTTCTGGGCACATAACATTTGGCATTTCCAAATAAGAGAAATCAAAGCCAGTTTTTTTAAGCTCCTGACTAAGCCAACCTGGCCAGACCCCGTCAGTATAATCACCATACCCCTGAACAAAGATCACCCTCTTTTTTCTCATCGGCTTATCTTAAGCTCAAAACTCATCTCATCCACTAAAACAGCTGTTCCGCCTTCAAAGACTTCAAAAGAGACCTCTTTCAACAAGGTTGCTTTCTTTATCTCTGCGTCAAACTTTTTAAATAAGGACTGACCTACTGCATCAGTTTTAACTTTTAAACAAACGGCGTCAGAGGGGTTTAATTTTTCTTGCTTACGAAGCTCCTGAATACCGCGAATCAATTCTCGCATTTGTCCCTCTTCTTTTAATTCTGAAGTAATATTTAAATCTAGTTCTACTTCCCCAACAATATTAGCATCTGATACAACTTCTTTAACATTCACCTCTTCTCTAATCAACTCTAAATATTTTCTTTCATCCTTTTCCCTTAATTTTCCGGCTTTTACTTTTAATTTTGAAAGTGGCTGACGGACTTTTATCCCCGCTGTTGCCCTAGCCTCTAGGCCAAAAGAGGCGGCCTTTCTCACCACCGTCATTTGTTCAAGTACCTCTCTATCTTCTGTGCTTAATTTTTCATATTCTGGCCAAGAATCTAGATGAACACTCTCTTTTCCGGCATAAGATTTTACCTTCTGATAAAGTTCTTCAGCGTAAAAAGGCATAGCTGGAGCGATTAACTTGGCTAATTCTTCTAAAATAAATCTAGTGGTTTCAATGGCCGAAAGACGATCTTTATCATTATCAGATTTAAAGCGATCACGAGAACGGCGTAAATACCAAGTAGAAAGATCATCCACAAAATCTGCTACCGGCCTAGTGGCTTTATCTAATTCATATTTATTAATATAGGATGTCATCTCTAAGGCTAATTCCTTGATTCTAGCCAAAATCCATTGATCCAAAACGTTATCAGTAACTGGCTTAAAATTCTTCACTGGCACAGAAACATTCTTGGTATACATTTCATAAAACATATACACGTTTTGTAACCGCATCAGCACTTTCTTAGCTACCTCATCTACCCCTTTTTCTGAGAAACATAAATCCTCAGCCTTCATCACCGGCGAAGATAACAAGTAATAACGCAAAGCGTCAGCGCTATATTTGTCCACAACGGTCATAGGGTCGGCATAATTTTTCAAACGCTTGGACATTTTTTGGCCATCAGAAGCTAAAACGATACCGTTTACGACAACGTTTTTATAAGCCGACTCCCCAAATAAGGCCACAGAAAGTACCAACATAGAATAAAACCAGCCACGGGTCTGATCAACCCCTTCAGCAATAAATTCAGCCGGAAAACCAATTTGTTTTTTAAAGAAATCAGGGTCTGGATTAAACTTATCCAGGTTTTCAAACGGATAATGAGATTGCGCATACGGCATAGCGCCAGATTCAAACCAACAATCAAAAACTTCCGGAACACGCTTCATCTCACCACCACACTCACAATTCAACACAATTTCATCAATATAAGGACGGTGTAAATCTATTTCATAATCCTGATTATGAGGGATTGGCGCAAAAGGCAATTCTTTCACTTCAGAATTTTTTATGAAATCATGAGCAACCTGTCTCAGAGCAATTGTTTTTTCTTTATCAAAACCAAAGGTACCGGCAAACATTAAACAAGCCGGCGTATTATGAGTGACAATCAAAATATTCTTACCTTTATTTTTGGAATTTAAATCATAAATAAATTCCATCATTCTATTTTTAATCTGGGTATAATTTTCCCCGCCAACCGGCGCTTTATCAAACTTCTCTATCGCTGACTCAAACAATCTCTGGTATTCCGCATCTGTTTTACCATTAAGCTCTCCGGCATAAACTTCATGAATACGGTCATCAGTTATTACTTTGGATAAATCAAAATTTAATACTTCCGTAATTATTTTGGCAGTTTCTTGTGTTCGAACAAAAGGTGAAACATAAATAAGGTCAATTTTTTTAGACTTTAATTTTTCAGCGGTCTCTCTGACTTGATTTATCCCCTTCTCCGTCAAACGATGAGGAAACTTAGGGAGAGAGCTAATGATACCCAAGATGTTATTGTCTGCTTCACCATGACGGATAACAAAAAAATTATTTTGATTACTGGTTTTCTTTTTTATATCATCAATTGAACCAATAAACTCTTTCTTCTCACACTTATCACAACGCCAAACTGGCAATGGAGCCCCCCAATAACGAGATCTGGAAATGGACCAATCACGTGCACCCTCAAGCCATTTACCAAAACGGCCAGCACCTATCTCTTCCGGAACCCAATGGATTTTGCTATTTTCCTTGGTTAATTTATCAGTCAATTTAGTCACCTCCACAAACCAAGAAGAAGTGGCGTAATTCAAAAGCGGAGTATCACAACGCCAACAGTGTGGATAGGAGTGAATAAATTTCTCCTTGGCATATAAATGTCCCTCATGAGCCAGTTTTTTTAAGACTTCAATATCCGTAGCTTGTGGGCTTTCTTTTGGTTTAACATTCAAACCAACCCAGTCCGTTATTTCTGATTTAAACTTTCCATCAAAACCTACATGCTGAATAAACGGCAGATTATTTACCTTGCCTAATTTCAAATCATCATCACCAAAAGCCGGCGCGATATGAACAATACCAGTGCCGTCCTCCGTAGTAACAAATTCTGCTCCGTAGACTTTAAAACCATTTTCTTTATTCTTTAGCTTATCATTATTATAATAGTTAAAAACTGGTTTATAGCTAAGACCAAGCAAAGATGAACCCTTCATCTCTTCTAAAATGGCGTGATCTTCTTTTATTACCGACAGACGTGATTTAGCCAAAATGTATTGTTCACCACTAGGCATCACTTTTATTTTCACATAATCCACCTCTGGGTTAACAGCTAAAGCCACATTACCAGGCAGGGTCCAAGGAGTAGTAGTCCAAGCTAAAAAATAAGTGGCTTTCTCCCCCACCACTTCAAATTTAGCCGTGACGGAAATATCTGTGACATCTTTATAACCTTGAGCAACCTCAAAGTTTGACAAAGTGGTCTCACAACGAGGGCAAAGATACATTGATTTGAAACCTTCGTAGATCAAACCTTTTTTATTTAATTGATTAAAAATCCACCAGACCGTTTCTGTATAGGAAGTATCCATAGTCTTATAATCATTTTCCATGTCAACAAAACGACCGAGCCTTGGTACTATTTTTTTCCAATCATCCACATAAGTCATCACGCTAGCTCTGGCTTTTTCATTAAATTTACCAAGGCCATAATCCATGATTTCCTTTCGGCTTTTTAGATTGAGTTCTTTCTCAACTATATTTTCTACTGGCAAACCATGACAATCCCAACCCCACTTTCGAGGAACATGCTTTCCGAGCATAGTCTGATAACGGCCAATATAATCTTTCATGGTCCCAGCTAAAATATGGCCGTAGTGGGGCGTACCCGTAGCAAAAGGTGGGCCGTCATAAAAAACATATTCGCCTTTTGGAGATTCCTTGGATAGAGTTTTTTCAAAAATTTTATTATCCTGCCAAAATTTTAAAGTCTGCTCTTCTCTCTCGGCAAACTGACTTTTTAGAACATCTGCCGGTAAACCTACATCAGCGGGACATTTTTGCTCTATTTTTTGGGAATCATTTATTTTGGCCATAATATTTAAAGTTAGATTTTCATTGTAGCAAATAAAGGGGAAAAATAAAACCACCCTCGCCGCACATGTGCAACGAGGGTAGTGGTGGACTAAGTCCGGAAAGAGATTACCTCCAGTAGCCGAAACGGCCGAACCGAGGCCCATAAGGATGACAGCCGTGGAAGTGATAGCCAGTGCGACCTTCCCGTTCCATGCATGCCAACCTGTGATCTCCCCAACTTATCCACTTGCGTGTTCCGTTCATAAAAAGAACTCCCCCTGCGAACCTAACCAGACCTTCTTAACAAGGATGAACTCTGTAACACAGTACAAAGACTTCACCTTGTCCATTAACAAGTATACCATATTATATTATGCAAGTCTAATTAAAAGACTTGGTGCGTAAGTTTTGCACCAAGTCTTTGTTTCTCGTTCAACCGTTTAGAATTAGGACGAACAGTGGTTTCGATTCCCCCTTCTGGGAGCAGAAGTGTGCGCCTCAGGTGCTTCCTGTAACAAAAACCTGGCTTGAGGACCCATGGTCTTGTGCAACGCCTTCCTTATTTTTTCCCGGTCATACGGAGGAGACGCACAAAAACGATACACAGTTCGCCTCTTACCCTCATCACCTTCTCTATCCCATTTACCCTTCATAAAAACCCTTTCAAAAATAACTCATCCTTAAATCTAAAAGAATGTTGCCACAGTTTCTTGATTTTAGCAAGGCACCAAGACTACATCCTCTCGGGAACCTTAATCCCCAATAATTTTAAACCATTTTGCATAACTTGAACAAATGCTGCCACAAGGGCTATCCGGTAAGCAGAGAGTGGGTTAGTTTTGTCTATCACTTTTTCTTGAGCATAAAAGGTACTAAAGGAAGAAGCCAGTTCTGTCAAATAAATAGCTAAATAGTGCGGAGAGTATTCTCTACCAGCTCGTTCTACTACTTCCCCAAACCTGATCAGTAATTTAGATAGCTCCCCAGCCTCAAGATTTACTCCCGCATCTGGATTCATTTTTATTCCTTCTTTTTTTGCTTTTTCCAAAATAGATTTGGCCCGCACACAAGAGTACTGTAAGTATGGGCCAGAATCACCCTCAAAGGAAAGTGATTTATCAAAATCAAAAATAATATCACTACCAGCCGCTTGTTTCAGAATGGAATATTTAACCGCAGACACAGCCACTATTTCAGCGACTTTTTCTTTATCTGAATTAGACATATCACGGTCTTTCATCTTTTCTAGAATATTTTCTTTGACCTGATCTAAAAGAGAAACGCCGGTAATGATATTACCCTTTCTAGAGGACATTTTACCAGAAGCAAAACGAAGCATACCATGCCCAAGGTGAACAGTTTTATCTTTTACTTCTGGTCGTAAAAGCTCTATAGCCTTCAGCACCACCTTAAAATAGTCATCTTGTTCATTACCAGTAATAATTATGGAATTATCAAAGTTATAAAGCTCAATCTTCTTGATACCCAAACCAAGTTCTTTAGCTTCATAAGTTGGTACACCTTTAGAATTAACAAAAACGCGGGTGTGTAAGCCATACTTTTCTCCTTTAAAAACAATAGCTCCTTCGCTTTTTTCAAGAATCCCCTTCTCCAAACCTTCAGCCACAATTTTTAAGGCGTCAGAAATGACCTCACTCTCCCAGAAATTGTGAACAAAATGAGTGTCTAGCCTTGTAAACAGTTTCTTAAAATGCTCAATACTGATTTCCCTACCCCAATCATATAAACTATTAATATACGCATCACTCTTATTAAAAATAATTTTATTTAAATTATCTACTTCTATTTTAGCATTTGGCTCTTCCTCATAAGCAGTTGATCCCTCTACATATAACTTAGCCCAAAAAGATAATTGTTCTTTTGTGTTTTCTTTCTTCACAACCTCTATTTCTTCTTTGTGTTTCAAAACAGCAAACATCGCTTTGGCCACGTGCAAACCAACATCACCACCATAAGAAACGGGTATTATCTTTGCACCATTTGCCTCAACAATTCTAGATATAGACTCACCAATGGAATTACTCATTAAATGCCCAACATGAAACTCCTTAAAGGGATTTGGGTCAGTGTGTTCAATAATTGTTTTGGTACGAAAAAATTTACCAAAAAAAGTTTCTTTTTTTCTACCATATTTTTCTGCTTTCTTAAAAATCTCCTCAAGACTATCCACAAAAAAATTATTACTCAAATAAAAATTAATAAACCCCGGACCAGCGACTTCTATTTTTGCCACCTCCCCTGGTTTAGTTAGAGAGATTTTTTCTACTATCATTTTAGCTACTTCTACCGGACTCTTTTTCAACTGCTTAGATAAAAGCAAAGCTACATTAGTGGCATAGTCACCATGCGTCATTATATCTGGATGTTCCAAACTAAAAGAAAGTGGCTCTGCACATAGGGTCTTTACCGCTTCATTTATTAAACTCTTTATTTTATCCTTGATGTCCATTTGGTTTATTTTACCACACCAACACTCTTTCCAGCTATATAGCCAGTAGTCCAGCAAATTTGCAAGGAAAAGCCACCAGATGGTCTATCTAAATCTAGAACATCCCCAGCCACGTATAGATTTTTAATTAACTCTGACTTCATAGTCTTAAAATCTACCTCAGTTAAATCCAGGCCCCCGCTCGAAATAATTGCCTGATCAAAACCAAGTAAACCAGAAACTGTCATTTCAAATTTCTTAAATTTTTCAATCAAAGCAAAACGTTCTTCTCTTTTTATTTCATTTACCTCCCACTCTGAATCTATCTCTAACTGTTTTAAAATTAAATCAAATATTTTGGCTGGCACCTCCTTGAAATTTAGATTTTTAACTTTTTTATTTATATGTAAATCAAAAATTTTTTTCATCATCTCATGCATTTGATCCAAACCTACTCCAGGAAAAAAATCGAGTGCAATCTTCACTTCTCCCCCATCAAGATATTCTCCAATACTCTTACTCATGTTTAGAATAGACGGGCCAGACAAACCAACATGCGTAAAAAGAACTCGGCCTTTTTTATTTATAACCTTTTTATTGTCTTGCCAAACACTAATACCTACATCATCTACGGATATTCCAGATAAATCAGCCACAAAATTTTCTTTAATTTTAATCGGCACCAAAGAAGGACTGGCCTCTATCACCTTATGACCCATTTCTCTGAGCCACTTGAACCCATCCCCAGTCGAACCAGTTTCCTGATGTGACATACCACCTGTGGTCAAAATAAATTTACCAGCCTTTATTTCCTCACCGTGAGCTAAAATAACACTGGAAATTTGCTTCTCTTTTTTGTTAAAATTCAATTTAGAAACCACGGCTGACAACTTGAATTCCACACCCAGTTTCTTAGCTTTATTAACCAAGGTATTCAAAACATCAGCTGAGCTGTCACTTTCCGGAAAGACTCTAAAGCCTGGTTCAATTTTTGTTTTTAAACCAAGGCTATTAAAAAATTCAATTGTTTCCGGCACACCAAAAACAGAAAAAGGTGAGAAAAGAACCCCTCCTTTCTTACCGAACTTGCTGACAAATTCCCTGTGATTCGGATTGGCATTGGTAAGGTTACAGCGCCCACCACCAGATATTAAAAGCTTTTTACCAAGCTCGTCATTCTTTTCCAGAACCAAAACCCTAGCTTTTTCTGAGCCCGCTATGCAAGCCGCCATAAGCCCCGCCGGGCCACCGCCAATAATAACCACATCGTAAGAAGAAGTTTTTGGACTAGAATTTTTAGATTTTGGTATTGGTTTCTTAATCATACAAAAAGACTACCACAAAAAAGCCACATAAAAAAGCTCCGGTGTCGTGAATTGACGCCCGGAGCCTTATTACCTTTTTGTATTTTTACACACTACCCAACAGATACGCTATAGCATCTTTAGCGCTATACGTATTACGTCCATTTGCTAATACATGCTGAAGAAAACTAGTATCATCACCAAGCGTAACTATGGGTGGTTCACCTTCATCACCCAACCCGGCAGTAGAAAGTAATCCATTACAGAGACATCCCTTCCCCACGGTGTCAGTGATAATTCCACCTTTACGAATGTATGAATCTACTGGCTCGCTTGCGCACCTGTATCCAACAGTTCCGTCTTCCCTCTCACAAAGAGAAACGAGAGCCCTTTGATTACAGACCCGCACTCGAGCCCCATAGACCACTTTGTCTGATATCGTTCCTTTCAATTGAACAACCTTGAAGGGAAAACCAGATGGTGAGACCAACATATCCGTATTCACTTCAAGCTCATCATTCTTCGCGAGGTCTATTATTCTCTGCCGAAGTGAAGACCCCATACCAGACTCTTCACATAAGGCAAAAATGGTTCCGACTTGAATCCCTTTTGCCCCAACAGACTTAGCCCATTTCAATTTTTCAGGAGAAGCATATGAGCCACCGATCCAAAACGGCAACCCTAGAGACTTGATCGCTGCGTAATCCACACGGTCCTTTTCTCCATAGATCGGGAGGGGTTCACCTTTTTCATTTAGAACAAACTTTCTTGGTGGAGCATTGTGCCCACCAGCAGTTGGTTCCTCTATGACAAAACCGTAAACACTTCCTGGTGGCAACTTTTTTACAAAGATTGTTGCCAAGAGATTTGAAGCGATGATAGGAATAAATCCAGGTTTTTCAAGTGGTAGAACTTTTTCAAGCTCAGCGCCAAAGAATTGCGAGGGATTAAAACTCATCTCAAAGCTCGTTACGTTCTTGCCAATTACCGGTATGGTGTATTTTGCTTCCTTTCCTACAGTGAAGTTACTTATCACCCCGGGGATTTGAAGCGGTATTCCCGCCCCCATGGTGATGAAATTTACCCCAGCCAGCATTGCACCAAATATCGCAAATAAATGTGGCATGGCAATTTTTTCCAGAAAGTTTATGCTGACTGGATTTTTATGACCTTCTTTTGCCAGCCAAACAAATGCGTAGTTAGCACAAACTGTAAGTGAAATAAGAAGTGACGATGGACTGGTAGTAAAAAACGGAGCCTTTTTTAGTGTCCGCCCCTTTTTTACACCACCCTCAACAAAGAATTCATCGAGGACTCTTTTTGAGATGTGTGGAAAAGGAAAAGCAGACAGCGCCTTTCTTAGATAACCACCGGCATCACCCCTCTGAAGCATGACCGCCATAACTTTCTCAAGAGTCACTCCCGACAGCGTTCCTTGTTGGCCCAGCATTGAGACTGCTCTCGCCAACTTCCAATTAGAAACATTCACCCCCATACCACCCTGTATAATTTCAGGATATGTTAAACCATTCATGATTAACTCCCTTCATGTTAAAGAACAGACCACTTATTACATGATAGCAAAATAGCAAAAGAATGTCTTTTGCTATTTAAATTTTAAAAATATTACACAACAGCTATTTTCCAGTAGTACCAAAGCCTCCGCGGTTATTATTATTCATTGTGTCCGTCTCCTCCCACTCAGCTAAGTCAATTTTTATAAATACCCCTTGTCCTAAACGCTCGCCCCTTTCCACCACAACTTCTTTATCTGTTAGATTATAGACTTGTAATAATATTTCATCTGAATCACCACAGTAATCATTATCTATAAAACCAGTAGACACTAAAAGTCCTTTCTTTTTTAGTGTACTAGAACGGTCTTTAATTTCCAACATATACCCCTTAGGTATCTCCAAAATTATATTTGTTGGTAAACGCTCTAATATCTTTGGTTGTATAGTGGCATCAACACGAGAATACAAATCAAAAGCTACCGCTCCAGTGGTGTGGTATTCTGGCAAAGGTAATGTCTTATCAACTCTTTTAATCCTTACTCTCATTTTATTTTCTTAAAGTCTGATCAATTCTTTTGGCTAATTTAAGCATATCTTTTTCTTTAGCCCCACGAGTGGTCTCCCCAGCGGTACCAAGACGAATACCAGATGGATCCATGGGTGAACGAGGTTCGTTTGGAATAGTATTCTTATTGACGATTATTCCTACTTTCTCAAGTCTATCACTCGCCTCAGCCCCACTAATTTTGCCAGTATCTACCAAAATCAAGTGACTGTCTGTCCCACCAGAAATAATCTTCCAGCCAAGTTTTTTTAATTCATCTGCTAGAACTTTGGCGTTCTTCACAATCTGCTTGGCATATTTTTTGAAAGCTGGAGTTCCTGCTTCTTTCAAAGCTACGGCCACAGCCGCAATCTGATTCATGTGCGGACCACCCTGTAATCCAGGGAAAACCGCTTTGTCTATAAGGTCAGAAAAACTTATTTCATTCCCTTTGGCGCTTGTCTTTGTTTTATCTTTTTTAGAAAAAATCATTGCACTTCGAGGTCCACGTAATGTTTTATGAACCGTTGTTGTGACAACGTCAGCATATGGAAATGGTGATGGGTAAGCCCCACCAGCCACCAAGCCAGCAAAGTGAGACATATCTACCATAAGTATAGCTCCACACGCATCTGCTATTTCTCTAAATTTTTTGAAATCTACAATTCGAGGATAGGCAGTAAATCCAGCAATAATCATATTGGGTTTATTTTCAATGGCAATCTTTTTTAACTCATCATAATCCAAAACTTCCGTATCTTTATTTACGC
>JBIIYK010000046.1:0-3211 GCA_044346845.1 Minisyncoccia bacterium
AAAATAAATTAGATCCTGTAATCGGACGTGATAATGAAATAGGTAGGATTATTCAAATTTTATCCAGGCGTACAAAAAATAATCCTATTTTAATTGGAGAAGCTGGTGTTGGTAAAACAGCTATTGTTGAAGGTCTGGCTCTTCGTATGGCTCAAGGTGATGTACCAGAATCACTGAAGGATAAGGAACTTGTCTCTCTAGATATGGGTATGCTTATAGCGGGGACAAAATATCGTGGTGAGTTTGAAGAGCGCCTTAAGAGTATAATTAAAGAAATAGAAAAATCTGAAGGAAAGATAATTGTTTTTATTGATGAAATTCACACCATAGTGGGAGCTGGTTCAGCTGAGGGATCCATGGATGCTTCTAATATGTTGAAGCCTGTTTTGTCTCGTGGAGAATTTAGAACAGTCGGCGCCACCACAACCAAAGAATATCAAAGGATAGAGAAAGATCCGGCTTTGACTCGTCGTTTTCAGTCTGTTTATGTAAATGAACCCTCCATTGATGACGCTATTTCTATTTTACGTGGTTTAAAAGATAAATATGAGTTATATCACGGCGTGAGAATTACTGACGATGCCATTATTGCTTCTGTAAAATTAAGCTCTAGATATATTACTGACAGATTTTTACCAGATAAAGCGGTGGACTTGATAGATGAAGCAGCCTCAGCTTTAAAAATATCCTTAGAAAATATGCCGCCGGTCTTAGAAGAAACTCATAGAAAAGTTTTGCGTTTAGAAATTGAACGTGAGGCTTTAAAAAAGGAAGCAGAAAGTGGTGAAAAGAAAGCTAAACTTCGCGTTAAAAATATTGAAAAAGAAATTGCCGACCTGAAAGAGAAAACTTCTGAAATAGAATTAAAATGGAAAAATGAAAAAGAGATAATTACGGATATCAAAGCTTTAAAAAAGGGCCTAGAACAAGCACGGATAGAATCTGAAGCGGCAGAAACAAAAGTAGACTTAGCCAAGGCGGCGGAGATTCGTTACGGCCGTATTCCTCAGATGGAAAAGGATTTGGATACTAAGGTTAAAAGATTGAAAAAATTACAAAGTTCAAGACAGATGTTGAAGGAGGAAATTGGTGAAGAGGATATTGCTGATATCGTTTCTCGTTGGACTGGTGTTCCAGTGACCAGAATGTTGGAAGCGGAAGCCGAGAAATTAAATAGAATGGAAGAAGAGCTCAGGAGGAGGATTATTGGTCAAGATTTAGCGGTGAAAAAAATATCTGACACCGTAAAGCGTTCCAGGGCGGGTATCTCTGATCCAAACAGACCGATTGGTTCTTTTATTTTTCTTGGTCCAACTGGTGTTGGTAAAACAGAGTTAACTAAAGCCTTAGCAGAATTTATGTTTGATGATGATGACGCTCTTATTCGTGTAGATATGTCAGAATTTATGGAACGCCATTCAGTGTCAAAACTTATTGGTTCACCACCTGGCTATGTGGGGTATGAAGAGGGTGGAAATTTGACTGAGATGGTTCGGCACCGTCCATATTCAGTGGTACTTTTTGATGAGATAGAAAAAGCTCATCCAGAGGTTTTTAACATTCTTTTGCAGGTACTAGATAACGGTAGACTGACAGATGCTAAAGGAAGAGTGGTAAATTTCAAGAATACTGTCATTATTCTTACTTCAAATATTGGAGCACAATTCATTGATAAAATGGAGGAGATTGGTTTTAGTATGGATAAAGGCAAGAAAGCAGAGTATGAAGATGTAAAAGGTAAGGTGATGAAAGCTCTCAAGGATAATTTTCGTCCAGAATTTTTGAACCGTCTGGATGATGTAATTATTTTTGATATTCTAAGCGAGACCGCTATTGCTAAGATTGTTGATATCCAACTTGATATTGTTAGAAAGAGATTATTAGAAAAAGAAATTAAATTAATAATCAGCAAAGAAGTTATCGCTTATCTAGTCAAGGAAGGATATAACCCCCAGTATGGAGCTAGACCTTTAAAACGTTTGATTCAAGATAAAATCCTTAATCCAGTAGCCTCTCTTATGATTTCCCGTGGGGTGGTGGCTAATGGTGTCATAACTGTAAACTTGAAAGATGAAGAATTTACTTTTGAGGTAAAAGGGAAAAAGTAGTCTTCTTACTTAATATAATAGTACACAGAACTACTCGGTTTGACTTTAACTAAGTAGTTCTGTTATAGTTAATTGATGTCACCCGCCACATCTAAAATAAATATTTCTAAACTCAAACAACTTTATGTAAAAAGGGGTAGGAGTACGTTGGATTTGGCTAGATATTTCAGAGTCTCCATTGATGTAATAGCTTATGCTATGAGAAAGTATGGTATTGCTAGACGAAATAAAAAAGAAGCCAGTGCTTGGTCGTTTAAGAATAAAAAGATGACCTTTAAAAGGAGAAATATTAAGGGTATAAAGAAAATAACATCCGAATTAATATTGGCAATGTTGTACTGGGGAGAAGGCTTTAAAGGTAATGAAAATAGTAAAATGGCCACACTTGATTTTGCTAATAGTGATCCAGAAATGATAGCTTTGTATATGAAAGCCTTTAGGGATTTATATGAATTTGAAGAGAAAAAGCTGAGAGTGCTGTTGTATTGCTATTCAAACCAGAATATACAGAATCTAATTACTTTTTGGTCTAAATTAACTTATATACCAAAGGAGCAATTTAGCAAGCCGTATATAAAATCTAACAGTGTCGTAAATGCTAGAACTATGAAGTATGGTCTAGTCCATATTAGGTATAATGATAAGAAGCTCTTGCTTGAAATTAAAAATCTGATAGACTGTGTAAAGGTTAAATATGCGCCGGTCGGATAGCGGCTATTCCAAGAGACTGTAAATCTCTGGCTCATTGAGCATCGTTGGTTCGAGTCCAACCCGGCGCACGGTCAAAAAAACAGCTCTAGATAAGGGCTGTTTTTTGCTAGTGGGAAGGACAGGCGAACTATGTCTTTACTTTTTTTATCGGATAGTATATTATGCAAACTACTTGCAAATATATGAGAACAAGCCTACACAAAAATAAGATATTGAAACTGCTTAGTAAAAGGCATTTATTGACTATTGCTCAAATCCATAAAGCAATACCAAAAGTAGATTACTCGACTATCTTTCGTAATGTCGAACAGCTTTTAAAGGCTAAATTGATTAAGAGGGTACTCATAGATAATAAGTCAGTGGCTTATGAATCATCAAAAGAAAGTCACGAT
>JBIIYK010000047.1:0-3164 GCA_044346845.1 Minisyncoccia bacterium
CCCAAAACACAACCGCCCCGTCCATCAGAATGTCCACCCCGCCTTAACCAAGGCGGGGAAAGGGGACTTTTAATCTCTACCTCGCAATAAAAGTTATATTTTTATATGAACTAAAGAAGGCAACTCCGCTTTCTCCTCCTTAGTCAAGGAGGAGTACTGAGTCGGCGAAGGGAGGTGGTGTGATTTATCCTTATTCCTAGCCGTATTTTTACCTATTTAAAAAGAAAATGAAACAAAGCGTGTTAAATGCTTGACTTTTTATGTGGGTATGCTATACTTGTATATGGATAAGGGATGTCGATTCCATGAGTCTCGACGTTAGGTCCCACCCCGCCACTTTTCAAAAGGTGGCGGTCTTCTTTTGTCCAAATTTTCATTTGCCTTTTTGTGGAGTCGTGTTACCATATCAAAATACATTCATGTATAAACCCTAGCGTTAAACGCTGGGACATTTGGCGTCAGGCGCCGCGCTTTAATGGACAGTTGCGCGGCATGATTTTAAGAAATCAAATGAAGCAAAATAAAGAAAAATTTCATACAGGGGACGAAAAAATCATAGTCCGCGGAGCTCGAACTCATAATTTAAAAAATGTGAGTGTGGAGATGCCTAGGAACAAGATGATTGCTTTTACTGGTCTGTCTGGCTCTGGTAAGAGCTCTTTGGCGTTTGATACTATTTTTGCCGAGGGTCAGAGGCGTTACATTGAGTCCTTATCCTCCTACGCTCGGCAATTCCTACATCAAATGCAAAAACCAGATGTGGATGAAATAACTGGTCTATCACCGGCTATTTCTATTGATCAAAAATCTCGTTCCAATAATCCACGCTCGACCGTAGCTACCATTACGGAGATTTATGATTATTTAAGAATTCTTTATGCTCGCATAGGTAAGCCTCATTGTCTGACCTGTAACCGCGAGATAAAAAAACTTTCCAACGAAGAAATTTTGGAAACTATAATTAAATCTGTTACTTCCACTAACTTAGTAAAAAATACTAAAGTTGTTTTGGGCGTACCATATACTGACGCTAAGGTAAAGATATTTTCCCCAGTGGTTGTTGGGCGTAAGGGTGAATATTATCAACTGCTTTATGATCTATTAAGTAAGGGCTATGAGTGGGTGAAAATAGATGGAACGCTGAAAAAACTTCGAGAGCAAATTATTCTTTCTAAGACCAAGAAGCATGATATAGACGTTTTAATTGATGAATTTTATATCAGTGAATTTAAAGAAAAAGATAAAAAGCTAGCCACTAAAGAAAGATTAAGTGAAGCTATAGAGAAGGCCTTAGATGAATCAAAGGGATTATTAAAAATAGAAACTGATGGTGAAGAAAAGATGATGTCTGTTAAGTTTATGTGCCCGTATGATGGGTATTCCTATCCAGAAATAGAGCCTAGATTATTTTCCTTTAACTCGCCTTATGGCGCTTGTCCAGAATGTAATGGATTAGGTACCAAGCAGTTTTTTGGTGAGGAAATGTGTGATATCTGTAATGGGGCCAGACTAAGAGAGGAAGCTTTGCATATATTTTTGGGTGGAAAAAGTATTGTGGATTTGACCGCTCTTTCTATTACAGACGCCAAGACTTTTTTTGATAATTTAAAATTAACGGACGTAGAAAAGGAAATTTCTAATGTAGTTGTTAGAGAGATTAGTGACAGATTAACTTTTATGATGGACGTAGGTATAGAATATTTGTCGCTAAATAGACGAGCTCATACTTTATCTGGTGGTGAGGCTCAGAGAATCAGATTGGCTTCTCAGCTCGGTTCTGGCCTAGTAGGTGCTTTATATGTTTTAGATGAACCAACCATCGGTCTGCATTCCCGGGATAATGACCGCTTGATAAAAACTTTGACTGACCTGCGTGATTTGGGAAATACCATTATTGTTGTAGAGCATGATGAGGATACTATATATTCTTCAGATTATCTGGTGGACATTGGACCTAAGGCCGGTGTGCACGGTGGGGAAATAATAGTTTCTGGTTATTTGGACAAACTTTTGACCGAGAAGACTAACACTTCTGGCTCGGTAACTTTAGATTATCTCAGGGGTGATAAAAAAATAGATATTCCAAGCAAGAGAAGAGATAGTGATAAAGGGTCACTTAAAATACGCGGTGGTAATATTTTTAATATTAAAAATATGAACGTGGATGTACCACTTGGTAAGATTGTTTGCGTGACTGGTGTCTCTGGTTCCGGTAAATCATCTTTTGTTTATGAAATAATAAATAAAAATCTAGAAGCTAGATTTGTTAAACGCCATCGCACAAACGAGGTTTATAATTGTAAAAGTTTTACCGGTTCGGAATATGTGAGCCGGGTGATACTCATAGATCAGTCACCCATAGGTAGAACACCAAGGTCAAATCCAGCCACTTACACTGGTGCTTGGTCACATATTAGAGATATGTTTGCTATGAGTGTTGAAGCCAAAGCTCGTGGTTGGCAGGCTAATAGATTTTCCTTTAACGTCAAAGGTGGCCGTTGTGAGGCTTGTGAGGGAAACGGCGTGATTGAGGTAGAGATGCATTTTCTACCTACTGTTTATGTGCCTTGTGATGTTTGTAATGGTAAAAGGTTTACCAAGGAAACTCTGGAGGTAAAATATAAAAAGAAAAATGTTTATGAAATATTAGATATGACAGTGGAGGAAGCGGCAATTTTTTTCAAGGACTTACCGGCTATTTATGACCGTCTTAAAACTCTGCAAGATGTTGGTTTGGATTATTTAAAATTAGGTCAAAGTGCTACCACCTTATCTGGTGGAGAAGCCCAGCGTGTAA
This sequence comes from Minisyncoccia bacterium, assembly GCA_044346845.1. GTDB lineage: Bacteria > Patescibacteriota > Minisyncoccia > Phycocordibacterales > GWA1-40-21 > CAIJXO01. The sequence continues at coordinate 2,798 of JBIIYK010000047.1, forward strand.
AAATTGCTTCTGAACTTTATAAACCACATTTACAAAAAACTGTTTATATTTTAGATGAGCCTACTATTGGTCTTCACTATGAAGATGTTAAGAAACTAATTGAGATATTGGAAAGACTGGTGGATACTGGTAACACGGTAATTATTATTGAGCATAATATGGATATTATAAAAAGTGCAGATTATGTTATTGATATTGGTCCTGAGGGTGGAGATAAAGGGGGAGAGGTAGTAGCTAAAGGAACACCAGAAGACATTGCTAATAATTCTAAGAGTTATACTGGTCACTATTTGAAAAAACACCTAAAGAAATAGCCGAGCTCCTTGAAGCTCAGCTATTTGTTCCTTTGTTAACGCGCTTGAGATTT
>JBIIYK010000048.1:0-3118 GCA_044346845.1 Minisyncoccia bacterium
AATGTATTTTGATATGATAACACGACTCTGTAAAAAGGCAATACTTTTATTTATCGTAAAACTTTAATCTCTTTTTGATAAAAAATGAGGTTAACAGAAGTATAAGGAAGAAAAGGGTGAATCTATAATCATACCAGTGAAAGGTGTCAGCTAAGCGCCCGTATAGTATATCCATTACCAAGCCGAATAAAATGATTTCATTAAAATTCTTAAAGTAATACAAAATGGCAATAGAAAAAATACCTGTAAACCACCATGGAGCTGCAATGGCCGATATAAATAATAAGATATCAAATATTATTCTTTTTAGCATATAATTATAAAACTACCTCAACAAAATTAAGCTCTGAAATATTTACTGGACTTTTGAAAAGAACAGTTTGGAATGAATCTTTATCCTTAAAATTAACTTTTTCAACAATCCCAAAAACATTTGTTGTAATGGAAGGAATGGTAATCACATCTCCCTCTTTCACTTCCACTTCCCGAGGTAAATTAATACTAAAATTTCCTCCGCCCTCACCTACCGCCTCCACGCTAACATTATTTATTCCTAATACAACAGGCAACATTCTACCTGGTGTAGAATAAAGTATCACCTTGGCTGAGTTTAATTGCACCTCACTTACTTCACCAATATAGATATTAGCACTAGCCATCACTTTATTACCCACTTTAATTCCTTGACTCTCTCCTATATCCACCAGCAACATATCATATGGTATCTGCGGTGGCTTAACCAAAACAGTAGCTAAGATAGTTTTTTGTTTGACATCCTTCCGACCAAGCAAATCCTTTAGAGAATCATTTTCTGTTTGTAAAATTTCATTTAAAGACAAAACATTACCCGCCATAAAAAGCTTCTGCTCTAAAGCTATCTTCTCGTCAATCAGAGTTTGCTTAAATTTAAAATACTGAAAAAAATTAGAATTTAAAATTCCATTCTCTACTTTCCATAAAGGTTCGGCAATAAAAAACAAAAGCTTTCTGGCCGGACTGGTCAATAAGACAATGACAACAAATATTAAAACAAGAGTAATATTTAAAACCCTTTTTCTGGCATTATTCTTTCTCTCCTCAAAATTACTGCTTTTTAGGAGGTAACTCATCTTCATTATCAATTAAAACTTCTCTATACTCCTCAAGGTTTTCCAAAATAATTCCTGTGCCCCTAGCTATGGCCGTTAGAGGATCACTAGCGATATAAACCGGAATCTTTAGCTCTTCATTTAAAAGCACATCTAATCCGCGGATTAAAGCCCCACCTCCAACCAAATATATTCCTCTCTGCATGATATCAGAAACAATTTCTGGTGGTGTAGTTTCCAAAACTTCTTTAACTGTCTCTACAAGATTAGCAATGGACTGAGACATAGCCTCGCGTACATCGCCGTCAGTAATAATAACCTCACGAGGTAGACCAGTTACCAAGTCACGGCCTTTCACAGGAAGTTCCATAGACTGTTCTGGAATCACTGAACCAACACTGATTTTAATCTCCTCGGCGGTTTTTTCTCCAATCAAAATTTTGAACTCGCTACGAATATAAGTGATAATATCAGAATTTAATTTGTCTCCGGCAATTCTCAGGTTTTTTGATTTGACTATTCCCCCCAAAGAAATAACAGCAATATCTGAAGTCCCTCCGCCAATATCAATAACCATACTACCAATTGGACTTTTTATCGGCAAACGGATACCAATGGCTCCAGCCATGGGTTCTTCCACGATATAAACTTCTCTCGCTCCAGCGTTTCTAGTAGCATCACGGACCGCTCTGATCTCTACGTTTGTCACACCAGAGGGAACACCTACCACCACTCGCGGACCAAGAGGCTTGGGAGAAAGCTCTTCAGCTTTTTTTACCAAGTAAGCGATCATTTCTTCAGTCACCTCAAAATCAGAAATTACACCATCCACAAGCGGTCTCACAGCAACAATATGCGGAGGGGTTCTACCAAGCATGGCTTTAGCTTGCGCACCAACAGCCACCACTCTACCAGTCTTTTGATTCAAGGCCACCACTGATGGTTCATTTACCACAATTCCCTTGCCCGCCAAATAAACCAAAGTATTAGCCGTACCTAAATCTATCCCAATATCATTGGAAAATTTTCGATTAATTTTTTCTCTTATTTTTGTAAAAAAATCCGACATTGTATTTTATTTATATTTTTTAACAAAATCCACCACGTCAACCTCCTTAATCATATTTACCTGACCATCCTTTCTTTTCTTTATTTCATATTCCCCGCTCATTATGGTCTTTTCACTAACAATTACCCGAAGTGGAATACCAAACAAATCAGAATCAGCAAATTTTTCACCCGGCCTCAAATCACGATTATCAAACAATACCTCTATCTTATCTTTTTGCAACTCTTCATATAAATTTTCAGCTGTCTTTTTAACATCATCTTTATCACCTATTTGAATCAAATGTACCTTAAAAGGAGCAGTTTCTGTTGGCCAAATCAAACCATTGGTATCAGAAAGTAACTCAGCTACTGTCCCCATCAAACGCCCCGGACCAATACCGTATGAGCCCATAACTACTTTTTGCTTTTCACCTTTTTCGTTTAAATAAGTTAAATCTAGAGCGTCAGAAAATTTAGTACCAAGATTAAATATATTACCAACCTCAACCGCTTTGTTTTCTTGCAATTCCTTGTTTCCACATACAGGACATTTATTCTGTTCTTTTATTATTTCCTTGTTTACAGCCACATGACATTTATCACAAACATAAATCAAGTCCTCACCGGCATCTGACACAGTTTGAAATTCATGAGAATACTGACTAAAACTTCCTCCAGAAGCAAAGGTGAGATAGGTCTTATCACTCAAACCAACGCGGGCAAAAATATTTTTATAAGCAATTTTAGCTTTATCGTAGAAAGCTTCATGCTCGGCAATATCCTTAGAAAAAGAATACATGTCTTTCATTAAAAACTCTCGGCAACGCATAATACCACTCTTGGCTCGAGTCTCATTTCTAAATTTAGTTTGAATTTGATATGGGTAAGCTGGTAAATCTTTATAGGAACGAATATGATCCTTCATAATATTTGTCAGAGGCTCTTCATGAGTAAAAGCCAAACCAAGCTCTGTATCGTTT
>JBIIYK010000049.1:0-3066 GCA_044346845.1 Minisyncoccia bacterium
TTCAGGCCGGGCGGTGTTGGCAATATTTTCTGAGAAAATTTTGCGTAATAAATTTATCAGGCCGGAGACTAGGAAAAATCTAGATTTCTTAAAAGAAAGAGTAGAAAGAAAGAGGGTCTTAACTTTTGGTTTTTTTCTGGCCTTTGCCTTTTCTCCTTTGCCATCAGGACAGTTATTTTTAGCCTACGGCCTGACAAATTTAAAATTATATATAGCCATTATTCCTTTCTTTGTAGGCCGCTTAGTTAGCTATTTGTTTTGGGCCTTTACGGCTTCTGGTTTATCAGACTATTTAAAAATAAGCGCATCTGAATCCGGCACCTTTTTTAGTCTTTATTTTATTATAGGACAAATAGTCACTCTCTATTTAGTTTATGTCTTTACTAAAATAGATTGGCAAGCATTATTGGAGGAAAAGAAACTTAGGTTTATTAGATCCGTTTAGTGCCTTTTCCAGTTATCTAGAAGCACAGCGGTGGCTATGGCTACGTTTAAGGATTCAGCACTACTAAAAGGTTTATCAGGATTGATTATTTTACCATAAGAGGGAATGGTTATTTTCTGAGTGACCAGTTTTTCAATTTCAGGCGTTATGCCGTTTGATTCATTACCCATGACCAGGATTCCATTTTTAGGAAAATTTAATTTGTGAACATTCTCACCAGTCATAAAGGCGCCAAGAATTGGGGCTTTAGTCTTGGTTAAGTACTTTTCTAAATCGGCATAACACAAATTTACTCTGGTAAAAGAGCCTTTGGTGGCTGAAATTACCTTGGGGTTGTATAAGTCTACTGTGCCAGTAGAAGCAATAATTTTTCTAATACCATACCAGTCCGCAATTCGAATAATGGTGCCTAAGTTTCCTGGGTCTCTAACGTTATCCAGGGCTAGAACTATTTCATCTTGATTGATTTCAAAAGCTAAGTCCTTGGTTACCTTTTGTTTTACTACTGCCAATGCTGCATTGTTACTTTCTAAGGTACTTACTTTTTCTATTTCTCCCAGCTCCACTATTTCACAATTAATCTTTTTGTCATTAATAAGTTTTAAATATTTTAGGTAAAAAGGTTTTGTTGCGAGCAGCGTTTTAATTTCAAAATCAGAGTTTAGTGTTTCTACCACACTTTTTTCTCCTTCCACCAAGAATAAACCCGTTTTTTGACGGTATTTTTTGTCATGTAATGATTTGATGGTGACAGCTTGTCCTTTGGTAAACATGAACAAACTATAGCATAAAAGGCTATTTTCTGGTATTCTCCATCACATGGCTAAAGATGAATCGATTTTAAGATTTGAAAAAGTGACTTTTGGTTATAGTGATAATGTACCACTTATGACCGAGGTTGATTTTAATATACGCCGAGGAACTAAAACCACCATCATGGGTCAAAACGGGGCTGGTAAAAGTACTATCTTTGGTTTGATTACTGGCAGATTACAGCCAGAAGTGGGTGTGATAAATGTGGTAAATGGTGTGACTATTGCTATTTCTCGTCAGGTTATACCACGTGATGAGCTTGATTTAACCGTCAGAGAGTTTTTTCAAAAATGTTTTCTTAAAAAAGTTTATGATATCGATCCTAAAATAGATGATATTTTAGAGGTTGTGAATTTAAAAGGTCATGACAAAGTGCATGATCGCATTATTCGTTCTTTTTCCGGCGGTCAGCAGGCTAGATTACTTTTGGCTTCAGCCCTAATTCAAGCTCCAGACTTACTTTTGCTAGATGAGCCTACTAATAATTTAGATAAGGCGGGAATTAGTCACCTCACTGACTTTCTTGTTAAGTATGAAAAAACAGTTATCGTTATTTCTCACGATGCTAATTTCTTAAATAGTTTTACTGACAACGTGCTTTATTTGGATGTCTATACTCAAAAGATTGAACAGTATGCTGGTAACTATACAGATGTGCGTGATCAGATTACCGCCAGGATGGAAAGAGAAAATAGAAAGAATGCTTTATTAGCCAAAGAAATACAGGCCAAAAAGGATCAAGCCAACGCTTTTGCTATGAAAGGAGGAAATTTGCGTGCGGTGGCTAAAAGGATGAGGGAGTTGGCGGCTGATCTGGAAGAGGAAAAAGTAGATTTAAGAAAGGAAGATAAAACTATTCGCCCTTTTATAATTCCAGCTCAAGAGGGGCTTTTGGGAGACATTGTTCACATCACGAAATTTAAAACAATTAAAAAGGGCAAGGCTTCGGTCAGAAAGGCTGATGTGAAAGTGAGAAAGAATTTTCATCTCTTGCTTCAGGGTCCAAACGGTATCGGTAAGAGTACTTTGCTGGAAGCTATTGCTAAAAATGAAGCTGAGGGGACTAAGATTGCTCCCGGAACAACTATTGGCTATTATCGTCAGGATTTTTCTACCTTAAATTTTGAAGATACTGTTTTTCAATCTCTCTTGGCTGTGTCACAAAAACATACGGATCAGTCAATGCGTGGAATTGCCGCTGGTTTTCTTATCACAGGTGATTTAATGGGAAGTAAAATTGGCAGTTTATCTGAAGGTCAAAAGGGTCTAGTAGCTTTTGCCAGATTGGTTTTACAAAAACCTGGTTTGCTTATTTTAGATGAGCCTACCAATCATATAAATTTCCGTCATATTCCAATTATTGCTGAAGCTTTAAATAAATACGAAGGAGCCATGATTTTTGTCAGTCACGTTCCAGATTTTGTTTCTAAGATTCGGGTGGACTACACCTTAGATTTGGAGAAGTAATTTTTTTAGATTTTGATATAATATACACATGAACAAGGTGTTAAAAATTTTGGTTTGGTGTGTGGTTGCTTCTGCTGTTATTATTATTTTAGCCTACTCTTACTATTATTTTCTTAACGAAAGTATCAGGGACAACATGCGTAGAGTTCATCTTAATAACATTTCTGAGATTATTAGGAATAACCACGGTACATTAGGGGTAAAAAATGTAAATCTGATTGATGGTTGGATGACTTTTGATTACGTTAATCTAATATTCAATTTGCCCCAAGATTATCTTAAACAGAATCTTGGTTTGGAAGATGTTTATTATCCTAAAATTACAATCAGTAAATACGCTA
>JBIIYK010000050.1:0-3065 GCA_044346845.1 Minisyncoccia bacterium
CTTTTCCACTTACTTCAACAACGTACTCCTGACGTAATTTCTTACCTTGTTCTAGTGCGTCTGTTTGGTTTGGTAAAATAACACCCTGAATAACACCGGTCATGTCGCGGAAATCAAGAAAAATCATTTTTCCCTGATCACGTCTAATGTTTACCCAACCTTTAATTAATACTTCTTCACCAACTTTTTCACCCAGTTCTTTTATATATGTTCTTTGCATCTTATTTTTATTAAACTAATAAATTGTAAATAAAAATCGCCCTTACAAAATTACCATTACTGATAATCTTGTAAGGACGATCCATATCGTGGTGCCACCTTACTTACTTCTTATTTTTAGGGTTCTACTTGCCTTTCGGTTTTCTTCCCCAGACTCCACCGTGTTAGCGGCTTCCATGTCTTTATATACATTTTACAAGAAATAATAATTTTGCCTATATTGACAAAGTCATTATTTTAGACTATTATATGAATTAGTTATTGTTGTTCCTAAACAAAAGAAAGTGTAGTGTTGTTATGGCAAACGATGATATTTATGGAAATTTGATGGATCGCAATGTTTTGACCGTTGATGGAGAGGTTAATGGTAAAATGCTTTCATATTTTCGGAATTCATTTGCCGAATTGTATGGAAGAAATACTCCAGATATTACAATCATTTTTTCAAGTAATGGCGGTGAGGTAGTCACCGGTCTTGATATTTATGATCTGATCGCAACATATCCAGGTAAAAAAACTGGAATTGTTACGGGTTTGGCCGCTTCAATGGCCGCCGTGATATTGCAGGCGTGTGATGAGCGTTATGCCACACATCACGCGAGAGTGTTGATACATCATATTAACACTCGGTCTGTTGGCTTGGATATTCTTCGAGACAACATCAAAATTGCAGAACTTCTCAAGGATTTAGAGTCTTCACAGGCTTATCTTTATGAAATTCTTTGCAAGCGGACAAACAAGACACGTAAGGTAATACGCAAGGAATGTGCCAAAAACAAGGGAATGATGGCTGCAGAAGCTTTGGCCTTTGGTTTGTTGGACGGTGAGTGGAATAAGCCCTTGCCAATCGTAAAGAAATAACATGACAAAGCCGGTGGAAACAAAATCTCCACCGGCTATTCTTTTTATTTAATATATATTTACTCCTACCGCTTTTCTGATTTCTGCTAGTTTTTTTTCTGCTCGAAAAGAGGCTCTTTTGCCACCCTCTTTTAGAATATCAAGAACTGTTTCTAAGTCGTTAGATAACATTGCCCGACGCTCTCTCATGGGTTTTATAAAGGCTTCCAGAGCCTCAATTAGGCCCTCCTTGGCTTCTTTGTAGCCAAGTCCCCCATTCTTATATCTAAGAGCTAAAGACTGTTTTTCCTCCTCATTTAGGAGTAGTTTGTGGATGTTAAAAATATGATTAGCTTCTGGATCTTTGCTTTCTTCTACGCCTTTGGAATCAGTTGGTATGCTCATCACTGCTTTTTTAATTTCCTCTAAGGTAGCAAAAAGTGGAATTACATTACCATAACTCTTGCTCATTTTTCGGCCGTCTGTTCCAGGCACAATCTCTACATTTTTTAAAATTAACGGTTCGGGTAATTTGAAAATTACATTATCAGTTTTTTCTTCACAAAAAACATTATTAAATTTTTGCGCCGTATCTCTGGCATATTCTACATGTTGCTTTTGATCCTGACCTACCGGAACCACATCAGCATCTTGAATTAAAATATCAGCCGCCATGAGCAAGGGATAATCAAAAACTCCAACATTTATTTCTTTGTTTTTAGCTTCGGCATCTTTATAAGCGTGAGCTCGCATGAGGTACGGCATGGTAGTAATACAATTAAAAATCCAATTTAATTCATGAACCTGGGGCACATCTGATTGTTTAAAAAGCACTACTTTTTTAGGATCAAGACCGATAGCTAAATAATCCAGGGCTACATCAATAATCCCTTGGGACAAATCTTGTTTATTTTGTACTGTAGTTATGGCGTGGTAATCAGCAATAAAAACGTAGCTTTCATATTCATTCTGCATTTCTACAAACTGCTTCATGGCACCAAAATAATTGCCAATATGCACCCTGCCCGTTGGCTTGATTCCTGAAAGTAATATTTTCTTATTCATTTACCAATGATATCAAATAAACGGTCAGTACTCAACTACTCTTTTTAAATTTTATAACCCAGGCATTTCCACATAGAATTGAGAACCTTTACCTTCACCTTCAGATTCCGCCCAAATGCGTCCATGTCTGGCTTCTACTAATTTACGAGCCACATAGAGCCCCAAACCTGTTCCGTGTATATTTGTCTTGTTAGCATCTTTATCTCGGCTGAATTTTTCAAAAAGCTTTGGTAGTGTTTCCGGTTTTATACCTACGCCACTGTCTTTAACGCTAAACAGTATCGTACCAGGGTTATTTCTTGTTAAACTAATTTCGATCCAGCCGGACTTGGTATACTTATTAGCATTATCAATCAAGTTTATTAAAACGTGTTTTAATTTAGCTTTGTCACTGTGAATTAAAAAAGGACCTTCACCTATGTTTAATCTCAATTCTAAACCTGCTGCGTTTATCATTGTTTTCATTTCATTAATTCCCTCTTTGACCAGATCACCAAGATCAAAATCCTTCAAATAATATCTCATCTCACCTTGGTCTAATCTGGAGACATCCAAAAAATCATTTACTGTTTTACCCAAGGAATCAGTTGATTTAAGAATAATACCAAGTGGCTCTTTTAGTCCTTCGGGTATTTCTCCATAATCACCTTCCAGCATTAAGGAAATATAACCCTTTATAGCTCCCAAGGGCCCGCGGATTTGATGAGTGGCCATTGAAACAAATTCGCTCTTGCGTTGATTAGCTATTTTTAGCTCCTCAATCTGTGTTTGGGATTTTTCCAGTTCCCTTTGAAGTTCAGTTATTTTCTTGTCAGCTTCTGCTTCAGGACTAATATTTGGATTTAATGATTCTGGATTAAACATTTTTATTTAGATCTTTTAATTAAAAATAAACACAACTTTCATAAATTTATAAAACAAGTCTTTTAAAACCAAAAAAA
>JBIIYK010000051.1:0-3028 GCA_044346845.1 Minisyncoccia bacterium
ATGGGATTAATCTCCAAAAAAGATTATCAAAAAAATATTAAAAATATTCGTTTGTTTTTTGAGGGTCAGAAAAAAAGAATTATAAAAAATCTAGTTGCTGAGATGAAATTATGCGTCAAAGTAAAGGACTTTGAGAAAGCCGCTAAGGTAAGAAATAAAATTTTTGCTTTGAATCATATTCATGATATTGCCTTAATTTCTGCTTTCCCGGTCTTAGGCAAGGCGGGGTGGCATTCTGATGACGGGGCGGTTGGAAATTTCAGAATAGAAGCCTATGACGCCGCTCATTTATCAGGGACAGATAACGTGTCTGTGATGGTTGTGCTGGAAAATGGAGAGTTGGAAAAATCTGACTATAGAAAATTTCACATTAGAGAAAGTCACGGTGATGATATTGGTGCATTAAGAGAGACACTAGAAAGACGTTTACGACATACAGAATGGACAATGCCTGATTTAATAGTTTTGGATGGGGGGCAGGCTCAAGTAAACATTGCTATAGAAGTAATTAAGTCTTCTGATATTAAAATACCAGTCGTTTCTGTAGTTAAAGGTGTGGGTCACAAGGCTAAGGCGTTAATTGGTAACGAGATTCTAGTTAATAAATATAAAAAAGAAATTCTTTTGATTAATGCTGAGGCTCACAGATTTGCTATAAAATTCCATCGAAATTCGCGTTCAAAAAATTTGTTATAAAAATCTAGAAGATAATTCTGTAGGGGTTGACAAAAGCCCTATATTTGCTATAATAGTAAAAGATAAGTTTGGGTATTTACAACAATAGGGGAGGTATCAATGAGTGGGCGCACGAAGGCGTTTTTCTGGGCAATGGCCAAGATTTTTGCTTTGGTCTGGCTTATAACTCAAGGAGTTGTTTCGTTGACTAAGTGGGCTGTTGACTTCACCGATGTTAATAAGAACAATCCGCAGCAGGGGCTTGTGGCGGTACCTCAAATTTCCGAAACCACGGAAATTGGCTGGCTTAACGTCATCAGGCACGGGCACGGTATCGAACCGCAGAGCGAGACTCCTTATTATAAGGTTGCTCTAAACAATAACACCAACGATATACAGAATGTTCGTTATTGTTGGGTTGCCCCTGAAAAGGAGGTTGGTGACTACTGTCGTTGGACAAATGACGTGTTTCAAGTTTACGTCATTTCCGTCCGGCAGCCTGATGGTACGCTCGTATACTTCTGCAAGAAGGGCGTAAATTTTAAACCAGGAAAAAAATAGGGGGGATATCAAAGGCCGAGCAATGTCTAATCATTGCCGGCCTTTTAGCTTTTTAATAATTTAGTTATTATTTTTCATCAATAGATAAGAAGTTTATCCTGTAGTGTATTTTTGTTTAGACAAAATCTACTACGGAGTGATATACTATGGACATGATAAAGAAAAAAGTAGGAGTGTTAAGAGGTGGACCTTCTAGTGAATATGAGGTTTCCTTGAAGACTGGAAAATCTGTGATTGACAGTCTGACTTCAGAACCAAATCTAGCTGACCGTTATGAAGTTTTAGATATTTTTATTGATAAAACTGGCACTTGGCATTATCTAGGTAAACCAATAACACCTAATATTTTATTCAAAATGGTGGATGTGGTTTTTAATGCTATGCATGGGGCCTATGGTGAGGATGGGACCGTTCAGGCTATACTGGATCAATACAATATTCCTTACACTGGTTCAGAGTCTCTGGCTTCAGCCATTAGCATGAACAAAGTTCTAACTAAGAAGGTTTATAATAATTTTAAAATTAAAACTCCAATTCATACCTTATTACAAAAAGATGGTAAAAATATTTCCCTTGAAGCCGCCAGACTTTTCAGGAGTTTTCCTATGCCAGTGGTGGTAAAGCCACATAATAGTGGTTCCTCCGTTGGTATTTCCATTGCAGGGACCTTACCAGAATTAGAAAATGCTATCTATAAAGCTTTTGATTATTCTGATACCGCTATTATTGAAGAATATATTGCCGGCAAAGAAGCTACTTGTGGCGTGGTTGAGAATTTTAGAGATCAAGAAGTATATTCTCTTTTACCAGTAGAAATTCGTAAGCCAGAGACCGCTACGTTTTTTGATTTTGAGGCCAAGTATGGTGGTAAGTCAGAAGAGATATGTCCAGGTAATTTTACCACTGAGGAAAAGAGGATGATTCAGGAAGTTGCTAGAGACGCTCATAAGGCGCTTGGTCTTCGACATTATTCACGTTCAGATTTCATTATTCATCCCAAGAGGGGAATATATATATTGGAGACAAATACTTTGCCAGGATTAACTAGTGAATCACTTTTACCAAAATCCCTCAAGGCTATCGGCTGTTCACTGCCTGACTTTTTAGATCACTTAATTAAATTAGCTTTAAGCGGTAAGTAGGGAATATAATAAAATATAAAACAAAACTCCCTTTCGGGAGTTTTGTTGATACGGCGTAGTATCAATTTGTAAATATTACATTGATTGCTCAGAATTCATACTGCAATATCTGCAATAGGCAGAATGAGTGGCAGCCAGCAGAATGGCAGACAAGCCTACTAGGATATAAATGATTCTTGAGACAATCGCTCCTTGTCCACCAAACCAATTACCAACATCCCAACCCCAAATTCCAACCAATAGCCAGTTAAGACCACCTATTACCAATAAGATAAAAGCTATAACGTGTATTATTTTCATTTGATTATTTTTTATATTTAAGTCTAAGTCGACCTTTATTATTCGCCTTGAAAACATTGTATATGATTAATAATTAAGAATAGGTTAAGAATTAAATTGCGCTTATTTCAGATTAGACCTTGCTAAGTATTAACAAAGCTAAGTCAAGATATAATTAAAAGACACTAGTTTTTATATCTTCTGAGGTATAAAGGTATAAACGTAGTGGACCTAGCGAGAATCGGACTCGCGCCTCGTCCATGCCATGGACGTGTTCTACCACTGAACTATGGGCCCATTTTCTATGGGGTTTCATTATAACTAAAAAGACAGAAAATAAAAGGAGTGGAAATGTTTTTTATAATATGTTA
>JBIIYK010000019.1:0-10376 GCA_044346845.1 Minisyncoccia bacterium
TATAAATATTACGGCCTTCTTCTACCGCTGAAATAATACTATTAAGATTGTCATCTAAAAGAATAATATCTGCAGCCTCTTTAGCAACTTCAGTTCCAATTTTACCCATTGCTATTCCCAAATCAGCAGACACTAGAGAAAGAGCATCATTTACACCATCACCAGTCATTGCAATAATTTCACCTCGTTTCTTGTAACTATTGATAATTTTCATTTTATGCTCTGGTGTCACTCTAGAGAAGACCGTTACCCGATCAAGTCTTTCCGCAAGTTCTTGATCTGAGAAATTATCTATCTCTTGCCCAGTGAGAATCAGGTCACCTGGATGAAAAATACCAGCCTCTGTTGCCAATGCTTGAGCTGTGATTTTATGGTCACCAGTAATCATTACTACGCGGATTTGAGCCTCTTTAGCTTTTATTACTGCCTCAAAAATCTCTGGTCGTAAGGAATCCTTAATACCCAAAAAACCAATAAATTCTAAATCATTTACCTGTTCTGCCAACAAAATCTTTTCCTCAATCTTTTTCTTTTGAGCTAAGGCTATCACCCTTAATCCAGATTCTGAAAAAGAAAAAAATATTTTCTCAGCTTCCCTTTTTTCCTTTTCAGATAACTGACATAAATCTAAAATAACTTCTGGCGCTCCGGCTACTGATAACATCCTTTTCTCACCAACCAAATTTAGACTAGCGTGATATTTCAATCTATAGTCAAAAGGAATTTCCTCAAGACGAGGAAACTCAATCTCCAGATCTTCTAAATTCAAGCCAAGTTTCTCGGCAAAAACTAGCATCGCTGCTTCAGTAGGATCACCAGCTACACGCCAAAGATTGTCACTTTCTGAAAACATAATTCGTGCATTAGAACAAAAAGCCGCAACCTTCCCAGTAAATAGAAGGTTAGGATATTTAACATGATCAATTACTTTATCATTTAATGAAAAGGAACCCTGTGGCTCATAACCAACCCCACTGATTCCAAAAAATTTTCCGTCAGCATAAAGTTTTTGAACCACCATTTCGTTCTTGGTTATTGTTCCAGTTTTATCAACAGCAATTACCCTAGCTTGCCCCAAAGCCTCCACAGCTTGAAGTTTTTTTACTAAGGCATTTTTCTGGGACATTCGCCAAACCCCCGTTGCTAACACCAACGTAATAACTATTGGTAATCCTTCTGGAATAATAGAAACAGCTAAGGAAACGACAACAGTAAACATTTCTTTTACACCCTTATCATAAAGAAGACCAACAATAAAAAGTAAAACACTTATTACACCAACCACAACTATAATTAAATTAGAAAGACGCTCTATATTTTTCTTTAGTGGTATGTCACTATCAATCATAGTTATTCCTTTTGCTATTTTACCAATAATAGTTTTAATACCCGTGGCAGTAACAACTGCCAAGCCATTTCCTGTTTGAACGTGTGTCCCTTTAAAAACCGTATTTTTCTGGTCAGAATTCGGTAAGTTTTCAGTATCTAGGGGCTCAATAATTTTCTCAACCAACTCTGATTCCCCAGTTAACGCAGCCTCATCTATTTTTAAATTTCTAGAAAGAAAAATTCGGGCGTCAGCGGCAATCTTTTCTCCTTCTTGTAAAACCAGGACGTCTCCAGGAACCACTTCCTTATCTGAAATAATAATCTCTTTCCCCTCACGAATGACAACTGCCTTTGTCTCAACAAAGTTTTTTAAAGCCAAAAGGGTATTCTGGGCCTTCCCTTCTTGAATCATGCCGACAATCGCATTAAAAATTAGGACAATCAAAATAATAATACCGTCTATCCAATCACCCAAAATAAAAATAATAAGACAGGCAAAAAACAAAACGTAGATCAAAGAACTTTTAAATTGCCTTAAAAAAATCAAAAAATAACCATCTATCTTGGTCTCCAAAAGCTTATTAGGGCCATAATCCCTAAGACGTTTTTGTGCCTCAGCCTCTGTTAAGCCGTGTTTTTGAGTGGTTAACCGGTCAAAAATTTGACTTATGCTTAATTGATAAAAATCTTTCATTATTTTTTAAATTAAAATCTCTGTTAAAACAAAAACTAAATATAAGCCGATTAAAACTACCCCCTCTTTCCTACTAATTTTGTGATCAGTTAACATAAAAAATATGAATAATAAAACTGACAAGAATAAGATGAGTCTGCTTAGGAAAAAAGAAAAAAAACTTATACCAGTGATTGGTGAAATAATTGCGACCAAACCAAGAACTAAACTAGTAGAAACCACAGTAGAGCCAAGTAAGCTTCCCGCCATCAATTCCCCATCTTTTTTATTAGCAGAAAAAGCTGAAAAAGCCACCTCCGGCAAAGCGGTTCCCAAACCAATGATTAATACACCAATAATGACTAGAGGAACGTTTAGTTTTTCAGCAAAAAACATAGCCGACTTCACAAGTCCTTGAGCGGACAAAACTAGAACCAAGGAACCAAGAGTAAAGCGACCCAGATTACTAAAAAATAAACCGACCTTCTTTATGAAAGTAACTTCTTGTTTGTCTTTCTGATTGTCATAATTTTCATCAAATCTCTTTCCATTTTTCAACATTCTAAAAACATAAACAAGGAAAAGTCCAATTAAAATCACACCATCTATTCTAGATAATGATCCGTCTAAAATTAAAAGGAGCGGAAAAAGAGCCATAAAACCAGAGAAAAAAGCCGTGGTCCTGATAGTTTTTGATCTGACATAAAAACTTCCGCCAATTATAACACAGAGAAAAACAGCCACTGTAAAATGAATAATATTCTGACCAATAATATTACCGAGAGATAACTCTGGTACTCCTCTTAGGGCAGAACTAATACCAACCAAAAGCTCTGGCATAGCAGTAGCAAAAGACATTAGCAAAAAAGCAACGGTAAAACGCTTTAAACCTAAGAACTCCGCAATCCCTGATAAAGATTTGACTAACCAATTACCAGAGATAACTAGAAAAAAACATGAAATAATAAATAATAAAACGTAAAAAAACATGAAGAAATTATAGCACATTTTTTGTGCTTCTAAATTACCCTTAGCAAAATTTAATTCCCCTGACACCACTCGTATTAACGGCCTATAAATTTAACTAAATAGATAAGAAGAATTCCTAGAACAAAAATTGCAAAAGCCGTGACTGACTTTTTAATATTTACTTCTTTTCTTATTTCTGGCATAAGATCAGAGGCTGCTATGTAAACAAACCCACCAGCAGCAATTGGCAATAAATACGGCAAGACCCCCTCAATACGAGAAAAGAAAAAATAACCAACAATTCCGCCAAAAACAACAGCAAGAGCTACAAGATAATTTAAAATCAGTGCAGTTTTATTTTTAAAACCAGCATAAATAAGAACGCCATAATCACCAATCTCTTGTGGAATCTCGTGAATAGCCACAGCCAAAGTAGTAGCCACTCCTAATTTAAAATCCACAATAAAAGTGCTGGCAATTACTAAACCATCAATAAAATTATGAACACTATCACCAAAAAGATTCATATAACCAAAAGTATGAACTGAGCAGTCACTCTCATGACAATGCCGCCAATGAAAAATCTTTTCTATCAAGAAAAAGATAACAAAAGAAATTAGGAAGGTTCCATATAGAGCATTAGCGCTTAGCATTTCCCCCGCCTCGGGCAATAAATGTAGGAAAGCGCCACCCATAAGTGAACCAGCTGACAAAGACACTAAAAAAATTAGGATCTTATCCAAAAACCTCTTTTCAAAAAATATAAAAAAGACGGCTATCCAAACACACAAAGTTATTAAAAAGGTAGCTATTATTATAGTTAGTAAGGTAATCATTTTTTATTTATGTTTAGTAATCTTAATCGCCTTACTATTTAATGTCAAGTAAAAAGACAACTCTTATTTATTAAGAATTCTAATAAAATTTTCTCTAAATTTATTTAAATCTATTTTAGTAACTAAATTGACATTGTAATCTTTTTTACCATATCCTCTTTTATCCATTACACTCATACCTCTCGTATATTCCCCTTTTGTTTCAATCCTTATGTCAGCCTTTATTAAGGAATAGGCCTTGGGATTAATTAAATAATAAGCAGCTAAAGCATCGTAGACCAAAGCACCCTTAATCCCTTCAAACTTTTTTATACCACCAATAAACTTTCTCATCATTGATATAATTGGTTTATAAAGACTACCGGTCTTTAAACCCTGAAAATCTTTCAGAGTTAGAATAATTTCATTACAAATATCCAGTGGAATCAGGGTAATTTTTGCACCCGAGTTAAACACAACCTCAGCTGCTTCAGGATCAACAAAAATATTAAATTCAGCCGTCCTATTTTTATTTCCAGGGCAATTTATTGCTCCACCCATAATAACGAATTCCTTAACTGATTTAGATAAATTTGGTTCTTTTAGAATAGCCTTGGCAATATTTGTTTCAGGGCCAACTATTACAATAGAAATCTTGCCAGGATTACCCCTTACTATCTCAATAATCTTATCTACTGCTAAACCATTTAATGGCTCACTTTTAACGATTTTAACCCCATCCAGGCCACTTTCACCATGGACATTAGCCTTGATGAGATTCCGATTCATAGGACCACCAGCACCGGAAAATATTTGTGCTTTACTGTTAACTAAATCTAATATGTATCTAGCATTATTGGTCACTTTCTCTATAGTTGAATTCCCCGCTACAGTAGTAACAGCTTTAATATCCACTAGTCCAGATTTTTCTAATAGAATAATAGCCAACGCATCATCATGGCCAGGATCAGTATCTATAATAATTGGTTTTTTAATTATGCTTTTCATTTTATTTGTAATTATTTTCTATTAATAAACTTTTATATAATTCCTCTATATCACCAATTTTTCTAAACTGATTATCTGTATCTAAATTAGTTATATATATTACCTCTAGGCCAGCCTCTTTAGCCGGAAGAATATCTGTCTCTAAAGAATCCCCTATCATAACCACCTTATCAGGTTTTATAGAATATTTCTCACAAATTTCCTCGTATATTTTCTTACTACCATATTTAGGCATTTTATTACCTTTTTCCCAACCAATAACAAAATCAAATAATTTTTCATCCACCTCTATAGCCTCTAGTATTCTGGAAGCCTGTATCCTTGGGCCATCAGTAATGGCGCCAATAATAAATCCTATTTTTTTAAGAGTCATTAATAGTTTATTTGAATAATCCAATGACTCTAAAAAATCTTTTGGATTTAATGAAAGTATTCCTTCAAACCAGAGATCCATTCCGATTCCCAAACCTTGAAAACTTTTTTCTCCGTGCCCATTATATTTTTGTCTATAATCATCCGCAATTTTCTTTGCCTCCTCTGTATTAATTTTTAATGCACTAGCCAACGTCCTTTCTAGACATCTAGAATATTCTGAATAGAATCCCTTAGCTTTGTCTCCGTAGGACAAGGTGTTATCAATATCAAACAGAACCATTTTAATTTTATTTTTATCTATCATATTGTTTTTTTATTCACTGGTTTTGATAAAAAGATAGCCTCCTCTCCAACCTTAACTGGTTTCAAACCCTTTGGGGCCATCAGGATACAACTATCTTCAAAGGCTTCAATGCTCTTGTTATTTATGACCGCTAATTTTTCGCCCTTTTTTACTACTTCAAAATCTCTAAATATCCGACTTAATGTTGCATTTTTATCTGGAAAAATAACTGAACCGTGAACATAATATTCTTCAAAAGTTTTCTTTTTATACTTACTTCTACCCTTAATCATCTTCAGTTCTCTCATTATAGATAGTATACTTTTCACCGCAACAGTTTTGGATGAAGCCTTATTATGCTGTCCTGACTCAATTTCTATGGTCTGTATTTTCTTTTTTCCACCATAATAACTAAAGGCTGGAGCACCTATTTGGACTTTTACGATATTAGTAATTACAGTTTTAATCGGAAAGCCCCTAATTAGGTTGTAATCTAAATTATCACTAGCAATTATCATAGGTGGATTATCTTGAACAGTGCTGTGTATGTCCAAAGCAACATCAAACATCTCCCAGATAGGAAGTAGCTCCTGTGCCCTACTAACCTCATAACGACTATCTTTATCAATTTTAGGTAAGCTTTTAGGTAATCTATTAAAATTAAGATCAATATAACGAGACTTTAGTTTTCCTATTTCAGTCTTAGCTTTTATAGCTTTCTCTGCCGCTTTGAGATTATTTATCACAATTATTACAGATCCACACAAGAGCTTCTTATCAATCTTATATATATTTCTTAAATAATTAATAGCGGCTATTCCCGCAATCTCATTACCGTGAGTACAGATAGTTATACCAAAGACTGGCCCAGGTATGCCAGAATCAATTCTTAATACTCCGTTTATCCCTAAATAACTTGTTTTCTTCAGGTAATCAAATTCCTTTCTGATAGATTGTTTGGAAATTATTTTATTTTTCATATTCTTATATTAATTTAGTAAAACAAAACACACCTCCGTGGATGGAGGTGTGTTTAAGATGTTAAATAGTGACTAAACAAATTAACTAAAAACCACTCCACCCAAGGTGATGTGATTCATGATGCCAATTTGTTCGGATAAACTTCATATATTAAGTATTAACCTTTTATAATTTTCTGTCAAGCATAAGTTCGAACACCCCTCCCTTAACAAAAAACAGCCAATTTCTTGAGCTGTTTTTTTTGACTGTGCGGAGTGCTGGATGATGCTCCCGACTTCTTATACAGTACTCTATGTGTTGAAATCGCAGTCCTGTTGTGGGCTCCCGTTTTATTAAATTGTAATCAAGGTGATTCCGTATATACCAAATCTAGCAATCTGGGCTAAATTACAAAATAGAATCTAATACCTCTACAGCAACTTTGGTAAATTCTTCTCGATCATCAATCAGTTCATCTGGCACTTGCCAATAATTCATTTGAATAGTTTTACCGGTTGATTTTTTATAACTAAATTTTTTCCAACCTAGAAACAGAAGTCTATCGGCCATTTCCCCTTTGGCTTTTAAATAAACCTGATTTCCGATAATAGCCGCAAAAGGAATTTTTTCAGAATAAACACACCAACCACTCATCATTGCCCTAGAAGAAATTTCAGGAATTTTACCCATGAGGTCATAGACAATGAAATCATGATAGGAATTATTTTTATTCATAGCTTACAATTATTTAGGTAAACTTTCTTCCCATTTCTTGACTAGGCCTAAGGACTCTTCTTCTAATTCAGGAATTTGAACTATCTCGATTGATCTGATCAAATCCTTATTAATATCCGCTACTTTATAATGTCCACCATAATATTCTGGTGATACTTTTTCTTTAGAACAAGCAAAAACAATTCTGGAAATCCCTGACCACATGGCGGCTCCAAAGCACATCAGACAAGGTTGCATAGACGCATACAAAGTAGCGCCAGAAAGATCCCCCGAATTTAAATTCCTACAAGCATCTCTTATGGAAGCCATTTCTCCATGACTAGTAGAATCCTTAAGCATATTTCCAATACTTATCCCTGAACCAATAATTTGTCCATCTTTTACGACAATGGCTCCAGCTGGAAAACCGCCCTCAGTAACAGATTCCTTAGCCTGCTCAATAGCTTTTAATAAGAATTCTCTATCTTGATTTTGCATAATATAAATATATTAAATATTATTAATAACTCCACTTATTACCCCGTGATGTTATCGGGACCATATGTAGCTCTAACATCACGCTTACCATAATCAACTAAAAAATCAATTTTTCCATCACTGTTTCTTATCCATGGTTTAATACTGTCAACGCCAACTGGTTCTGTTGGTGCTATTACTTTTAAACCGAATTTTTCTGAAAGTTTTTGACCAATGCCTTCCTCTTGTCCCGTTGAGCATGATTCTAATATAACACTTGCTCCTGGCTCAAAAAAACCCCCTATTTTATGAACTCTACTTCCCTGTAAATCCTTTGGAGTTAATTTATTTCTTGTATCACTTTTTTGCTCATTATTAGATATCGGATCTTGGCCTAATTGTATTGAGTCTTTGGTTCCATGACCACCAATTATAGCAAAGGAAATTTTATGCTTACTACCATAGCGTTTATCTAAATCATTTAGAACTCTGACTACATCTTTTCTAGATCCACATTCAAAAATTCTTATTAAATACGGTTTTAATTCTGGATTATTGCTAAAATCCTTCTCTAATTCATCAAAATTTTCTTTCTGAGCATAAAATGCTCCATTCCAATCAGTTTTAGGATACAAAACAACTCCATAAGGTCTATCTGCATAATCTCTTTCCATATCTTGTTTAAATAACATAGATTCTGGATATCTGCTAAATTCTGTAATTCCAAAATTATCTGTTAAGCGTTTGGTTATACCGCGAGCAAGGGTCTCACTCTCTAGTTTTACTAACGAAACTAAATTTTTTTCAACAATTAAGTCTCTTTTTCTGTGTGCTTGTGTCCATTTTTCTGCATAAATGGAGGCGTATTCTTGTTCTACACCATAAAATTCAAGTGCATCCCATAAAGTTTTTTTGCTTCTAGCTTCAGTGTTGTAAGGATTAGTCAGAAAAATATCTCTTCGTTCCCTACCTTTATTGTAACCCTCTTCTCGTATGTCACTACAATATAATAATCCACCTAAAACGTGAGCTCCTGTTTTTAAAGTATCTTTTTCTTTTAAAAGTCTATTAATCATTCCAAATAAAATATCATGATGTTCTGAACTAGAGTTAGCTAGAACTGTTAAGGCTCTTATTACTGACTCAAAATGAGCATCAATAGAAGCAGACGCCATATCTCCAAAGAAATGAGGTTCTCTTGAAGATAAAAATTGCTCAATTTTAGGTAGGTTTTTAATAATAAAATCAATGGTTATTTTTACTTCCTGGTCATTACCGAAAGTCCCCGTCTCTGTAATTAAATCAAAAATCGCTAAATTTCCATCTTTTAATTCAGCTTCTTCCAATCTCGAAAGACTTTGTGTTATAAGCGAAAGAACCTTACTTCTAGAGGGAATATCTATCTCTCTAAATTTGACAACATCATGCAAAGCGTCTCTTATGGCTCCACAAACCTCATGTGGTGTAACATCAAATTTATCGTCCTCCAAAACAAACGATGCTAAGGAAAAAAACTTTGCATCAATTCTAGCCATATAAGCCGTGTAATCACCTTCTAACTTCTTTTGATCTTCCTCATTCCTTTTTAAATCATATAGTTTAAAATCATTTTCAGTCACAAAAAGTTCGAGACGATTTTTTGCATCCTGTAGACCTCTCTGTAAACGTAATATATGCTCAATCTCTTCGGGTAAATCATAAATAGATAAATCCTGTTCTTGTTCTTTCTGAATACCCTCCGTTTCATTCTCCGATGGAGTTTTCTCCGGCATTACTGAATCTTCTGGAACCGTTTCTGGACTTTTCATTACTCAAATATATCATATTATATTCTGTCTCACTAGAAGCTAAAAATAGCTCCTTTGTGATGCTATTTTTTAACCGTGCAGCGAGTTGGAATCTCTCCTTCACCTTAAAATTTCTCGTCAGAAATTTTAGGTTAGGCACCAGCTCGCGATTCGGTCTACTAACCTCATAACGCTCCGCTGTTCGAGTCCAACACGAAACTGATTCAAATCAGTTTCTTCGGCGCACAAAAAATAGGCCAAATGGCCTAGATTTTTTGTGCGGAGTACTGGATGATGTTAGAACTGAGTTGATGAAAAGTAAGGTGATTCCGTATGTACCAAATCTACTTTTGTGGGCTCAGAAACATAAGTTAATTTACCCTACACCCTAGGACACTATTATTTCAGAAGATTATTTACAAAAGTACGAGTAGAGTCATAGAATAAACCAGTACCTTTTGTTAAGTTTAGTGGTTTAAGAATAGCTTCAAAATTGGCTTCCTGGAACCTTGTTACAGCATTCTTGGTTAAACTGCCAAAAATAGTAGTTTCAAAACCAGCTGAACCATCACCACCTTGAGCCAAAACAAAACCGTGAGTATTTAAGAACTTCTGTAATTCTTTTACATCATCCCCTGTCATACCCAACTTTAAATTACGAGGGAAATAATATGCTGTGCTGGTTCCTGTAGAGACTGATGGTGCAGTCTCACACAATATTTTCCTAGCCTGAACCGCCTTGTCAGAAGTAATAACTTTAATATTTAATAATAAATCAACAAATTCACAACTTGATATACCGGCATTAGTAACAGGTATAGAAGAAGTGGAGACTGATGTGGTAGTGGTAGCAATTATTGGTCTAGCAATAGATCCACTAGTTGAACCACCAGAGGAAATTCTTTCGAATACAGCTGAAACAGTTATATTACCAGACACATTAGTATCGGTTCTTGGATTAGTTATTGAATTATCACTCCAACGAA
>JBIIYK010000052.1:0-2861 GCA_044346845.1 Minisyncoccia bacterium
TCAAAAGCAGTCCTAAGCTCCCTCATCTCTGAAACAATCTTAGCTGCTTCAGCTTTATTCCTAGCAGATCTTAAACTAGCCAAAACAACGCCAGAAAGCAAAGCAATTATAGCTATTACCACCAATAGCTCTATCAAAGTAAAACCTCTTCTTTTATTAGATTCTAGATGCATGTTTATTTTAATTTTCCAATCTTCCTGTAAAAACCCTCTCCAAAATATCACTCTTTTTAAGATTTTCTGCCGTATCAGCTACTATCACCTTACCTTTATCCAAAACATAACCCCTGTGCACCATATCCAAGAGTGACTTAATATTATGTTCCACCACAAAAATAGCGGTGCTATGCTTTTCATTTATTTCTTTTATCTTTTGAAATACCTCTTTCACTACTTTTGGAGCCAAACCTAATGTTGGTTCATCCAAGAGCAACACTCTAGGATCCGTCATCAGTCCCCGGGCAATAGCCAGCATCTGCTGTTGACCACCGGACAAACTACCAGACTTGTCATTTATTTTTAAACGAAGAGCAGGGAATAATTCCAACACCTCCTCTATCCTTCTTTTCACATCCCCTCTATTGGCCACAGTATAAGCTCCCACCTCCAAATTATCTCTCACGGTTAAATCTTTAAAAACCCTACGCCCTTGAGGCACAAAAGATATTCCTCTATTTACCATCTCAAAAGAAATGGGATTTACTTTATGTTCATGCCAAAGTACGTCACCAGCTGAAATAGGAGCCAAACCAAAAACGGCCTTAAGTATAGTAGATTTACCAGCCCCATTTGGTCCCATCAAAGCCACTATCTCCCCTTCGTCCAAATTAATATCTACACCATCCAGCGCTTTGACGCCACCATAACTCACGTGGACATTTTTTAATTTTAATAAAGTTTCTTTTTTCACATCCTTAATCATCTTTCTATTATCTCATAAAATTCTTAATTCAAAAAGCGGTCATTATTAAATGGCCGCTTTTTGAATTGCATTCGATTAATTTTTAGAGTTACTTAACCTGCACCCACTGACCATCAACAATTTTAATCAGAATTCCATCACGTTGTGACAGACCATCCTTATCAAATGACAATTTTCCCGCCACACCCTCATAGTTAGTTTTTAGCATTTCTTTAACGAAACAAGTACTGTCAACATCACCGTTTTCAGCTGTACATGGCTTAAGAGCGTTTGAAATAGCCATAGCGTCATCATAAGCAAAGATAGCATCTGAAGTAAGGGGTGCATTAAATTTTTTCTGATACTTATCAGCAAACGCCTGTTGAGCATCATTAAGAGAACCCATGGAAACACCATACCAAGCTGAGATTGTTCCATTTTTAGCAAATAACTCCCTCATGGCCGCCGTATCACCATTTGGCAAGAACGGAGAATTAAATTGGAAAGTAGGAATCGATATCATTCCAAGCTGGTTTAACTGTGTCATGAATATGTCCGTCTTGCGCCAAGTACAAGTAAAGATACCGTCAACATTGGCTGCTTTTATCTTTGACAATTGAGATCGTAAATCAGTAGCATCCCCAAGATATTGCTCCTCAATAACTACCACCTTATTATTAGCAGTTAATATTTTACGAACTTCTTCAATATATGGCTTACAAGCATCTCCCTGCTCTCCGATATAAGCTATCTTTTTTAAATCAGTCTTAGAAATATAATTACCAATAATAGTTCCTAAGTTAACTGAGTCAAAATAATCTCTAAAAAACAAAGCATTTTCTTTGGCAATATCAGCTAAAGTAGAGATATACAACATAGGGATATTTGCTTGAACAGCCATTCCTTTGACGGCCTGAGTAATATGCGTAAAAGCTGGAACAAGCACATTGATCTTATCAAGAGAAATCATTTTTTGAACACCAGAAGCAGCACTTGGCGCCAACCCAGCATTATCCTCTACTACTAATTCTAGTTTGTGGCCATTTATACCACCATTAGCATTCACGTCCTCAACTCCCATTTGCAAGCCATTTCTCTCGGCCTCACCTATAAAAGCCAGCGTGCCAGTCAAGGCTAGAGTAGACCCAATCTTGATTGGTTTTTTACTTTCATCAAGTTTCTTACCTTGATTAAAAGCGGAAACAATAATCAGGACCACGACTATAACGACAACAGACCAAATAATTTTTTTATTCATAATTTTACTATTAATTAATAACACAAATATTATATCAATCTAAAAATATTCGTCAACTCAAAATAACAATTAAATTTTAAAAATCCTTATTTTATAAGCTATATTATAATAATTAATAATTTGTCAACAAAATTGACACTATTTTTAAAAGGTGTAAAATGAGCTTGTATGATAAAGGAACAGCAATTAGAAATGCTTGGGTTGAGAGATAAAGAAGCTCGGCTATATTTAGCAGCCTTAACATCCAAACCCTTTACAGTGGCTAGTATCGCCAGTAAATCTGGTATTAAAAGACCAACCTGCTATATCATCTTGGATGAATTAACTAAAAGGGGTTTAATCTCTATTATTCCAAAAGCTAAAAAACGTCTTTATAAAGCCGAGCCACCTGAAGCCCTAATTCGGCAGGCTAAACGCACACTAAGCTATGCTGAGAGCTTTGTCCCCTCACTTCGGGACCTATTTAAAGAAGGGAAAGAAACTTCAATTGTAAAATATTATTATGGACAAAATGGTATTCGTAATATTTATGAGGACGCTCTAGTTTGTAGTAATAAAACAATGCACTATATAGGTTCATCAGGACCATTGGTAGAGATGGCTGGAGATGATTTTATGAGGGATTTTGTGGGAAGGCGTATTAAAAAAGGAATAAAAGTTTGGACCATCAGAATGAGAAACACAGAGATAGCTGATGAGATAT
>JBIIYK010000053.1:0-2811 GCA_044346845.1 Minisyncoccia bacterium
GCATACCCAAGTTGGTGGCTTGGTTGGTTTGCAAAGTAGTGGATATGCTAACCCCGCAACGGTATCTCGTTCTTATTCAATCGGTAGAGTTACCACATCCTGGGTTGGTTATCCTGCAGGAGGATTAGTTGGTTTATCTGAAAGCCAGGTAGTCGCTGATTCATATTATGATCGAAATACTTCTGAAAGGTCAGATAATGATACACGAGGAATACCAAAAACAACTTCGGAAATGAAAAACCAGTCAACATTTTCAGGTTGGGACTTTACTAATATCTGGGCTATGAGCGGTTCTGTGAATGGAGGTTATCCTTATTTGAGATAAATCACATTATTTTATTTGTGATAACGATCCATTGTGCTATAATTTTTTCATGTTTAAATTTAAAAATAAAAATCTAGACTCTGGTTTCACTCTTCTTGAAATCCTCCTGGTTGTTGGTATCATCGCCATCTTGGCTGGTATTGTAATAGTAGCTATTAACCCTAGCAGACAATTAGCGGCCGCTCGTGATACAGAAAGACGTTCAGACTTAAAACAAATTAATAACGCTTTACTCCAGTACTATATAGATAATCAGAGCTTTCCTGAAAGTGTGGCGAGTGAGACTTTAACGGAAATTTGTAACTCCGGTTCCCATTCCCAAGACGACTTTGATTGTCCTCCTGGTACTATTGATCTATCTGTTTTGGTACCAAAATATCTGTCAGCTATTCCAGCAGACCCTAATGGCCACACCGCCACCACTACTGGTTACCACATTGCTCTTAATGGTTCACATAAACCATATCTTAAAGCTCCTAACACGGAGGTATCTGGGACTTATATTGCTATTGGATCAGGGACGGGGGTGGTAGATATTAGTATTGTAGGGACCGGAACCCTGGAAGATCCATTTAGGATTTATAATTGTACTGGTCTGCAAAACATGAATAATGATAAGACTGCAAGTTATCTTTTGATTGACGACATTGATTGTGGTGCGTTCAGTGGATTTAATCCAATTGGTCCGGGATATAACGCTGCTGCATTTACAGGCTCATTAGACGGTGCTGGCCATTTGATTGAGAATGTTACTGTAGATGGCGGACTTTTTGGTGTTTTGACGAGTGGTGCAGAAATTAGTAATTTGAGGTTAGGAAATATAAATGTTCCGAGAGGGATAGAGCTTTATGGGGTAAGATATGCGGGGGCTTTGGTGGGTATAACTAGTGGATCCAGAATTGAGAATATATCAATAGTGAGTGGAAGTGTCACAGGGACATCTTACACTGGAGGAATTATTGGCTCTGCGAATTCTGGCACGGTACTAGCAAATTCATATGCCATTATTAATGTTAGTGGGGGTTCTTGGTTTACGGGAGGGTTGATGGGTTATGCACATCTTTCAAATACAGTTCAAAACTCTTACTTTGTTGGTAGTTTGACAGCAAATAATTTAGATTATGCTGGATGTTTGGTAGGTAATACATCTGCGAATATAACTGTGACTAGTTCATATTATAATTCAGGGGTATGTTCTTTTGTTAATGGTTTTGGGGTTGGCAAAGCAACTGAAGAAATGAAAACTCAGTCAACATTTTCAGGTTGGGATTTTACTGATATCTGGGCCATCAGTGGTTCTGTGAATAGTGGTTATCCTTACTTGAGATAAGAAATAAAAATAAAAACACCCTGAGTTATTAACTCAGGGTGTTTTTATTTTTAATTACTATTTCTGATTCTCTAACCAATTAAACACGGCCTCATTGGTCAGCATCATCTCTACATAAGCCTTGGTTCGCTCTTCAGTAGCGTCCTTATACGTCTTTAAAAGATTTTCTACTTCTCTTTTTACTAATTCAGGATCAGCTTCTATTTTTTCTTCCAAGGCAATCTTGGTAATTACTAGCTGAACTTTAGCTCTCTTCTCAGCATCTGGTAGCCATTCTTTCTTTAAGTCTTCAGCTGTTTTCTTTAAATGTTTTAGATAATCTTCTACTTTTAGACCAGCTCTATTGATATCATCTTCAAACTGGGCGTGCATTTTACGTAGCTCGCTCTCTACCATTACTTTTGGCATGGTAACTTTGGTATCATCTAAAATCTTTTCAATGATAGACATTCTTTTTTTGTCTTTAGCTTTAAATTCTTTTTCCTTTTTTATTCCTTCTTTGATTTTATTTTTAAAATCATCAACCGTTTCAAAAGCCCCAAGTTTTTTCACCCATTCCAAGTTTAACTCTGGTAGATCCAATTTCTCTTTATCATCATGGACTTCTCCTTCAGTGTGGGTGTGATTTTTTAGGGCGTAATTTTTTCTTATTTCTTCTATTGTTTCTTCTAATTCCTTTTCTGTCGATTCTGTTGTTTCAGCCTTGGCGTCATTTACCTCTTGGGCAATTTTTTTATAATTAGCTAATTTTATTTCTGGTATGACTGGACCTACTATTTTAAATTTGACATTGCTCTTGTCAGCGATTTTTGTCATCTGAATATGAGGCATGGTAATGAAGTTGGTCTTGGCTTCAGCTAGGATTTCCGGAAAGGCGTCATTGATAGCTATTTCAGCCATCTCATTGTAAACAAAAAGTTCACCAACATGCTTGATAAGCATAGCCTCTGGCACATGACCAGGTCTAAAGCCAGGTAGGCTCACGTCTTTTTGGATCTTGGTGATAGCTTTGGTGTGATAGGTAGCAATTGTTTCGGCCTCTATCTCACATTCTATTTCCACCTCGGAATCTGGTAAACTCTTGGTGTTTAAAATTTTGTATTTTTTCATTTATAGAGTCTAGCTAAAAAAAGCAAAAAAAGCAAAAAAAAGCTGC
>JBIIYK010000054.1:0-2771 GCA_044346845.1 Minisyncoccia bacterium
AAAAAAGTCCAAGTCTGTAAAGAAAGAAGTTAGAATTGCGGTAGTGGGGAAGTATTTCAGTTCTGGTGAATTTATTCTATCTGATGTGTACATTTCTGTTTTGGAGGCTTTGAAATACTCTGCCTACAAGTTGGGTTATAAAGTAAAACTCTCTTATATTGGTTCCCAGCAGTTTGAAAAAGATAAAAAGAAATTGAAAGACCTGAAACAGCATGACGGCATTTTGGTGCCTGGTGGATTTGGTTCAACTGGTATTGAGGGCATTATTTCTGTCATTCAGTTTGCTCGTGAGAATAAAATACCTTACTTTGGTTTGTGTTATGGCATGCAACTTTTGGTGATTGAATACGCTAGAAATGTTTTGAAATTAAAGGATGCTAATACGGCAGAAATTGATAAAAATTCCAAGAACTTGGTTATAGATATAATGCCAGATCAGAAGCAAAAAATTGCAGTAGGGAATTATGGTGGCAGCATGCGTTTGGGGGCGTATGAGGCTGTTTTGAGCCGAGGAACCATTGCTAGGACTGCTTATGGTCAAGACGCGGTTATTGAAAGGCACCGTCATCGTTATGAAGTAAATCCAGATTATATTAAAAAAATAACTGACGCTGGTTTAGTTTTTTCCGGTAAATCACCAGATGGTACATTGATGGAAATTGCTGAGTTACCAAAAACTGTTCACCCTTTTTTCCTTGCTACTCAGTTCCATCCAGAATTCTTGGCTCGTCCGCTTGCACCACATCCGCTTTTTACAGCGTTTATTAAAGCGGCAATTACTAAGAGAAAATAGGGTAAGGCTAAAGTTGGCTATTTTCTCACTATTTCTAAATTAAGCTTATTTTAAGTCATATTTTTTGTATCAAAAAGAGAAAATGAAAGAAAGCAGTTAAAAAGCTTGACTTATTGTGTGGGTGTGCTATTATAGACAACAAGGTACGGTCCATCGGAATTTCGTTTTTCGATCGTGCTGAGTAGTTATGCGGAGATATATGCCTTAGGGCCGCATGACGAAATGAGAAAACCTTAAGGGTTTAGCTGTGGACCCCGAATTAGTCGGTGTAAACCAGTCCATGGTGTGAATAAATACGATAAGATCTTTTATATAGAATTAAGGTTTACTAGCTCCTAGGCCATCTCGTCTAGGTACGGAGCGAAGGGCCTGTCTCTCTGACAGGTTAACACATGAGATAGCTTGCAAATGGTATCCGATGCATGTAGGTCGGAACGATGACCAAAAATCCGGGGTCAGCAGGTGAAAACAGCTGGGAAACACCAGCAAGGATAGCTCAGGTAAGGAGGGAAACGAGCCTCCTGAGTTTAAATGGTCAGAGTAATAGTCTGAGCCACTCGCCCCCCACCATGTAATATTGGTGGGGTTTTCATTTGCAAATTTTTTATTTCCTATTTTCTAGGGCGCTTTTAATAGTATCAGCGTCAGAATATTCTAGCTCCGTGCCAGTGGAGAGGCCGCGGCCAAGGTGGGAAATTTTTAGGCTATATTTAGTGATGAGTGGGTTGAGAGACTGGATGATAAAATCAGCCGTGTATTCACTTTCTGGATTGAGGCTAAAGCCGAGGATTATTTCTTTCAAATCTTTTTTAGCTTTATTTTCAATAGCACTCAGCAATTCTTTTAGGTGAATTCTCTGCTCGGGATTTTTATCAAGAATAGGAACGGTGCCACCTAAGACAAAATATTTACCATTAAATGAATGGCTTTTTTCAATATTTTCTAAATCTATATCACGCGCCACAATCATCAAGGAGTTCAAATCACGGTTTTTACTCTGGCAGATATCACAAAGTAGAATTGTCTGTTTGTTCTTGGTAAAATAACGGAAACATTCTTGGCAAATCTGGATTTCTTTTTGTAGCTCTTCTACTAGAGACGTAAATTCATGAATGTAACTTTTATTTCTAGTTAAAAGAAAATAAACAAAACGTTTGGCTTGTCTAGGTCCAATTCCCGGGAAACTCTTAAATATTTCTGTCAGTTTATCAATGGTATCCATAACAAGAGTTTAAGCTGTAAGTATCTAAAAGTAAAGTTAGAAAGCGGGATTTTCTGTTTTAGCGGTTTGATCAAAATCACGGAATTCAGAGTTTTTATCAATATCCATAAAGCTAGATTTAGTTTGATCAAAATATAATTGAATACTACCAGTAGGACCGTTTCTGTGTTTTTCAATGAGGATTTCAGCAATGTTAGTCTTTTCACTTTCATCTTTGTATTTATCTTCACGGTGAATGAACATAACTACATCGGCATCCTGCTCAATAGAACCAGAATCACGAAGGTCAGAAAGACGAGGACGGCCACCACGTTGTTCCACCGCACGAGAAAGCTGAGAGAGGGCTAATACGGGAACATCAAATTCACGAGCAAGGTGTTTAAGAGAACGAGAAATTTCTGTAATTTGCTGAACCACGTTATCATTATTCTTACTCTGAACGGGTGCCATTAATTGTAAATAGTCCACTACCACCAAACCAATACCTTTTTCATTTTTCAATCTTCGGACTACACCACGCATTTTTAAGATGTTGTTGGCTGGCTGATCGTCCACGAAGATTGGGGCCTTAGAGAGAACGTCTAGGGAGTCTCGTATTTTTTCAAATTCACTGTCTAATTTTAGTCCACCAGTTCTAAGTTTCCAAGCATCCACTTTGGCCTCGGCAGCCATCATTCTGTCTACTAATTGTTGGCTGGACATTTCTAGGGAGAAGATAGCCACAGGGACACCGTGTCTAATAGCAGCTTGGCGAGC
>JBIIYK010000020.1:0-9852 GCA_044346845.1 Minisyncoccia bacterium
TACCAAGAAGATATGGGATAAGTGGCTGCATACCGGCAGTTGTAAACAAAGAACCTTTATCAGGTATATCATAATTAGCTGGGACAAGGGTGGCTGAAGGAATTATCTTATGTCCTCTTTTTTCAAAAAATTTTAAATATCGCTCACGGATTTCTTTTGATTGCATAGGAAAAATATAGCATAAAATATAGGAAAACAAAACGTTAGGCAAAAAGACTATTTTTATCAGTTTGTTGTTCCAATTTTTCTTTTTTTAAAAGTAATTGTAAACTTTCCCCAGCTGATTTACGATAGCTACAATAATCACAGTCCGGATTAGCCGCTGGCGCATTTGTTAACTCCAGACACTCCTTCATTTCAAAAATAGTTTTTTCTATCCAGTCAGTATTTCCGCTGTAAGGAATAATAGTAATATCAAAATCAAGTTTACCGTCAAAAGCCTCACGGTCAGTTTTACCATTTACATAAACAAAGTAACCAACCGAGGATACTTTATAGTCATTTTGCTTGAAGAGCCATTGGTATATCTCCATTTGCCTTTTATACTGGATTTTCCACTCATCATCTAGTGTAATCTCTTCTTCCTTGCTTGTGGCCTTATAATCTACCACTATTAATTCTCCTTGGGGATTAATCCAGATATCATCCACACCGCCCCTAAGGATAATGTTAGTGGGTTTATGTAAAAAAGAAATTCCACGCTTTAAAGCATCTCGCCATTCCTCCATCTTCGGATCATCAAAGGGTACAGCATCTATTTTGTAGGTCTTCATCAGAGGATGAGCTGTACCAGCCACTCGATGCAAATCAAATTCTTTTTTCATCAAAAAATCTACGGCATTGTTCAAGGTTAGGGGAAAAGAAGCCGGTCTGCCAACCCCGCATTTTTGGTCCAAATAAAAACAGCGCTGACAATTTAGAAAAAGATCCAGTTTTGATCGTGATAGCCGATGTGGTTCTTTAGATTTTGAATCATACAGTCCGCGAGTTCTCCTAGGGTTGTAGTATTGGCTCATTTTTATTTTTATTTTCTATATCACGAATAATATTTTTTAACTCCTCTTCACCTACACACTCCTTACATAGGTCATACACTTCTCTTACTATTGCCCTGGCTTTAATATCATCCAGTCCATAGCTTTTTAATAAACCAAAATCTCCTAGCTGCTTAGAAAGGACTATGTCATTGGCAAGGAACATTTTCTTCTCAGTTTGAGTTAATGTGGTCAAAACGGTCAAGGGTACTAAATTCAAACTTTCAATAATATGATGGAGATTTTTTTCCTGAGGATAATTCCAACCCACCATATTTAAATGTACACATTCCCCATACTGAATAGCGGTGGAAGAAAAATTAGTATTTGTGATAAGCATACCTTTTGTCATTTTTCTTTCCTTGCCACCATATTTAAAGGTGTTATTTCCCAAATCATCAAATCTGGCCTTAATATAAAGGGCGACTTTTAAATCTGATCTAGTACCAAAATCTGTATGAAATTTAGCTTCGGTCATAATAAGCTCCTGGTCATTATAGGCCACCACGTCAATCTCGTGAGGTACACAGGCACCCATAGCTATTTGATCAGTAACAGCTTGATAACCTTGAGCCTTGAATATTTCAGCCACAAACTTCTCAAAAGGAAAACCGGAAGGACCTAGTTCGGCAATGGCTCGTTTAAGAGAATATCTAAGAGCTACAGGCCGTTGATGTTTTTTAAGTAAGCTAAAGGCTTGGCGGTATATTTCTTTGGTGGTATGACCATCATGCAAATCAGCCTCAACTTTGG
This sequence comes from Minisyncoccia bacterium, assembly GCA_044346845.1. Taxonomy (GTDB): domain Bacteria; phylum Patescibacteriota; class Minisyncoccia; order Phycocordibacterales; family GWA1-40-21; genus CAIJXO01. The sequence goes on from JBIIYK010000020.1 coordinate 1,788, forward strand.
AAACAATCAAATCAGCAGTTTCCTTATCAGTACCAATTTTACGTAGGGATCTTAGTAGCTTTTCTCTATCAAAAAGCTCTCTTATTCCATCTGATTTGATAATATAAATTCCTTGTTTCGGCGGCATGATTTCTTAATTTAAACTTGTTTAGTACTATTATAGCACCGCCGTCAGTAGTTTACTACTGAATTATTCCTCCGCCGAGACATATTTCACCATCATAAAACACAACAGACTGACCCGGGGTTGGAGCTTTTTGAAATCTGGAAAAAATGATAACCAAATCTCCATTTTCATCTTTCTTAAAACTACATTTTTCTAGGGGTTGTCTATATCTAATGCGAGCAGAATATTTCTTTTTAAAATCTGGTTCACTACCTGAAATCCAATTTACATTCTTTAAAATTATTTCTTTTTGACTGTCATCTTCCGTTTTTATAGGGTTATGAGAAACAGTTAAGGTATTATTTTCAAAATCCTTATCAATAATAAAATAACGATCCTCGGAGGTAGTCTTTTTAAGAATTTCAAAACCGTGTCTTTGGCCAAGGGTGTAATAAAATACTCCATCATGACTTCCTATCACCTCACCTATTTCATTTAAAACTTCTCCTTTTTTTAGTGAAATAAATTCTTTTAGAAAATCAGCCATATCAACCTTACCTATAAAGCAAAGTCCTTGACTATCTTTTTTTACAGCCGTAGATAAGCCAAACTTTTTTGCCAGCTTTCTAACCATTGGTTTCTCCATATTACCAACAGGAAAAAGTGTTTTAGTTAACTGCTTTTGAGTTAGTGTCCAAAGAAAATAACTTTGATCTTTATTTTTATCAGCACCAGCAAGCAGGCAAGCAGAAAATTGGTCAGGCGAATGGTCTGGCCGAGTCTGCGAAGGAGATCCGAGGACCTGAGTCTGAGCTTTTTTCTGTTTGCCTTTTAATGTTCTGGCATAATGCCCAGTAGCTACATAATCAGCACCCCGCTTCATGGCCCAATCAAAAAAACCACCAAACTTAACGTATTTATTACACATCACGTCCGGATTAGGGGTTCGGCCGGTTTTATATTCAGATATCATATAATCCACTACCTCTTTTTTGTAATCTTTTTCTAAATTTAAAGTATAAAATGGAATATCTAATTTGGCACAGACCCGCATAGCATCTAACCTATCTTCTTTCATTGTACAGCCACCCCAAAATTCTGGTTGCCAGACTTTTATAAAAACGCCGTAAACATCAAAACCAGCTTCTTTTAATAAAGCTGCTGAAACAGAGCTGTCTACCCCGCCAGATAGACCGACAAAAACTTTGCCTTTAGACACTTTCTTTGGCATTTACCTATTTTAAGTATAATTCCTTATTTTGCAAATGTTCAGAGTAAGTCTTGGCATAATGCATTTCACCCCTTCTGTCAGTTAAAAAATATAAATAATTTGTTTTAATTGGTGTCAGAGTGGCGGTAATAGAACTAAGCCCAGGATTACAAATAGGAGTTGGTGGTAGCCCTTTATACAAATAACTATTATAAGCAGAATCAATTTTTAAATCTTCTAAGGTCAAATTAGACGTGTTCTTGCCATTAATATACTTAAAGGAGGCATCAACTTGGAGTGGCATTTCTAAAGATAGTCTCTTCCATAGTATTCCAGCTACAATTTGCCGGCTTTCCATTGTTCTAGCTTCTTCTTCTACAATAGAAGCCATTTTTATTATATCTGATAATGGTTTCCCGAAAGAAAGAACTTTGTCATTAAGGGTAGAAATCCTGGTTTTAAAATTATCTTGCATGACCTTTATCACGGTATCAGTAGTAACATTAATTTCAAATAAATAAGTATCAGGGAACAAATACCCTTCCAAAGTTTTACCTTTTTCCACAAATTCCGCTAAACTAATTTTTGGTAATTTGATAGAAATTATCTTACTCATTTCTGAAACATCCACGCCCTCTGGAAAAGTAACCTTAATTTGCTTCAAACGATAATCACCACTAGTCATTCTTAAAGCAATTTGAAAAGTGTTTTCTTGAACATCTAGAACATAATCACCAGCGGTAATACCTTTAGGGCCATGAGTCAAAACTACAAAAACCTTAAACCAAAAAGATGAACGAACTATATTTTTAGACACTAGATTATCTGCTGTATAATTCAAACCAGTCCCAGATTTTATTGTATAAACTGAATCAGTGGGAAAATTAGAAGGCGCCCTTAAACTTGTAAAATACAGAGTTGCTACGAAAATAATAACAAAAATAAATAGACCAGATAATAATCTACTCTGAAAAAATCTATTAGACCTAGGAACGGTATTATTGATATTATTCAGTTCAGTCTCCACGGCTTACTGTTTTATTGGTAAATTAGTTGGTGGCTCAGATTTCTTTGAAGCAATTTTTGTAAGAGCTGGCGTAGCTGAAACATTACCAGGGAAGTGATAAATAGTGGCTAATTCTTCTGTATTTAAAATAAAAGGATCCTGTCTATAATGCTGATATGGTGGATAGAAAAAAGAACGTAACCTATAGGCATCAAACATCTCATGTGTTAATTGTATCTTTCTCCTTGCAATAAAACCTTTTAAGAAAGGGAAAAGTGTTGACCAATCCTTATAATTATCACTGACGTCCGTCCACTTACTCATCCTTATACCATTTAAGTTTACTGAATTATATTGACGCATAGCTCCAATATAACCAGAAATATAAGCTGGATTAAATTTATCTTTTTCCGATAAATACATACCTCGAATCATAGTATAGAAGGCCATTTTATCTTTGCTTCTTTCTATGGCTGCAATAGTTTCTGTTTGACCCTTGGTCATGTTAGGGAAGCCAGGGAAATCTCCCTTTGTTTCTGGTGTAGCCTTTTTCTTAATATCTTTTATTTCAGCATCGGCTTCATCATACCACATAGGTTTTTCTCTTAATCTATGCTCCTTTAATCCCTCTTCTTTATGCATTTTAATCAAAATCTGTAGCCAAATTTGCTGACCCTTACCGGCGGACCCCAAATATTCCAAAACTGCGGTCATTGGGTCTATCCTATACTCATCTTTCTGGTCTTTATCCATAGCATAATCCACATATGTCTTTATTGGATAAACATCTTTTCTATTTAATTTAAATTGAAGTCCCCATACCATATTCTTAAGTGGATCAAAAACAAATTGACGGACATAATCTTTCTCTGGTGGAACTTCATATATTTCTACGGTAGGATACTGAGCGTAAATTTGTGCTTCTAATATCTTTTTGAATTTAGGCTCGGCAGACCAAATATAAAAATGTATTTGACCTTCAATGGAGGCCAATTCCAAAGAAAACCAACCCCTAACCTTACCAAGTAAATAAGCTTCAGTGTAAGTAGCGGCACCGCTCGCCTGCATGGCGCCAAAAATAATTTCCATGGCCAAAGGTGACTTCTGAATATCTTTGGGTATTTTAATTTCAAATAAGAATGATTTTAAACCGGAAATATATTCTAATTGTTTATACCTGACCCAAAGAATAACGGCCATGTAGATTAAAATAATAGGCACAACAATTGGTGACATTACAAATAGGATCTTGTAAATCAATGGCAGTATTTCCGTATTAAATTTATAGAGCAACTCTAAAAACATGAGGTAATTATAACACAGCTATCTATCCACGCAAACAAAAAACCTTCACTATGGAGAGTGAAGGTTTTTTGTTTTAAATTATTTAACTACCTCATACTTCCCCTCCTTATTTTTTTTGAAGAATTTAGGGTTCTGAAGATTAATAACAATGGTATTTTCTTTAACGTATCTCTCTTTTAATACCTTTTGAATAACTTCAGACTTGGTTAGAGGACCATTTTTCTCAATAATCTTCTTTATTACGTCCTTTACCACACCGCTCATATATCCCCATTCAGACAAAGCATAAAGACCACGGCCAACTAAAACAAAACGTGAGTCTTTAATTAATTCATTATGGCAAGTGGCCACATGAGCTTTAATTTTAAAAACGTCAGTAATGATTTTTGCTACTTCTCTAAAATGAATAGGTGAACCATGTTTTCTAATTATCAAATAAGCATAGTCTCTCATTCCCTTGGTGCTAATATTTGAGGAATCAGTCTTACCCCATTCACCCAAGGTGTTTTTACCAATTTTTTTAGAAAGGGATAACCAACGCTTGGTAATCTCTTCATTTTTATATTTTTCAGAAACATCCTCCAAGTGTTCTAGGAAAGATTTAATTATGTCTGGTTCAGATACTAGATCCTCACTTTTAAGAGTGGTGTAAAGCTTTTTTAAAGCCTCATGAACTTTTTCAGCCAAGGTGTTATCAATAAACCAACGATGTTTAAAGTCATCATCTTCCTTAATTTTATTAAATGGATGACCAATAACTAGGATAAAATTTATATGACTCTGAATGGAGGTGTCAGATGAGATATGATTCAAAAGATCTTGTTCAACAACAATACCGCCAAGAGAATGAATTACTGCTTCAATTTCATCAAAAACAGGCTTGGCATCTATGTATTGTTTAGATTTTCTGATTACCGCCAAAGCATGATTCTCTATTTGTCTAACTCTTTCACGAGTAATGCCATAGGTCTTGCCAATGGCATCTAGGGTCATTGGTTCAGGATCTTTACCAAGACCATATCTCTTGATCATGACATCACGAGAACGCTCGGAGAGGGCTCCGATTAATAACTTGCTGGCTTGCTTTGGTTTAAAATTTACGATTGTTGACATGAGTATATTTTACTTGTTTTGACTAATAATGATGTCTTGGTTCTAGTATAGCATCCTTCTAATTTTAAGTCAAATATTAGTCTGTGATGATACTTAGTATTTTTTCTTTAATAAACATCTTCTTTTTTATATTCTTACCAGTTAACCATTTTGAAACGTCCTCTCTCAAAAAAGCTATCTTTTCTACTTCTTTCTGAGTAGAACCATTTGGCATTTCAAAGTTTGCTCTCGGTTTTCCATCAATCTGAACAACAATGATTATCTTTTCTGAAATAGTTTTTTTCTCATCATATTTTGGCCATTTTTCCAGGTGGATAGATTTTTTATTACCCAAATTTGCCCAAATCTCTTCTGTCACATGAGGAGCAAAAGGAGCTAGTAGTTTTAATAATATTTCATATTCATTTTTTGTCAGTTCAGTTTTTTCTGCGGCGTTTGTTAGGATCATAAAGGTAGAGATGGCCGTATTAAAACTAAAATTCAAAATGTCTTCCGTCACCTTTTTTATAGTTTTATGAATTAAAATTTCAAAATCTACAGTATCAGCACTTTTTTTCTTAACTATTTTATCTTGCAGTTTCCAAACCTTATCCAAGAATCTTCTGGAACCCACCATATTATCCGTACTCCAGGAAATTTCCTGATCAAATGGACCCATAAAGCTCTCGTAAACACGTAAAGTATCTGCCCCCACATCTCTCACCACGTCATCTGGATTCACTACATTACCCCAACGCTTGCTCATCTTGCGTCCATCAGCCCCAAGGATCATGCCAAGATTTCTTAACTTAGTAAATGGCTCTTTATAATTTACCACACCAATATCAAAGAGGAATTTGTGCCAAAAACGAGCATAAATTAAATGTCTAGTATTATGTTCACCACCACCAACGTATAAATCAACCGGTGACCAATATTTTTCCTTCTTTTTATCAACTAACGCTTTCTTATTTTTTGGATCTATATATCGTAAATAGTACCAAGATGATCCAGCCCACTGAGGCATGGTGTTTGTTTCTCTTTTAGCCTTACTTTTACAATTTGGACATTTTACATTTACCCACTTTGTAATAGCTGCCAAAGGAGATTCTCCAGTCCCGGTAGGTTCATAAAACTTCACGTTAGGTAATTTGAGTGGCAATTCTTTTTCTGGTACCGGCACAACCCCACACTTTTCACAATGAATAAGAGGAATTGGCTCACCCCAATAACGCTGACGAGAAAATACCCAATCCTTTAATTTATAGGTTACTTTTTGTTTACCGTCAGCTAAATCGGTAATTTCTTTCTTGGCCTTTTCATTATTCATACTGTTAAACTCACCTGAGTTAATCAATATTCCTTCGCCAGTATAGGCAGTAGCTTTTGTTTTATAAGCATCCCAGATATAAACAAAGGATTGTAAATTAAGCCAATTCCCCATTTCTTTTTCATCTATCCAAACCGCTTTGTGATTTTTAGTATCCTCCTCCTTGGTTGCCTCTTTTTCCTCATTTTCTAGTTCAAAAAGAAGACCCTGACCAATGGCGTATCTATTTTCATCTTTATGGGCGGCAAAGAAGTGGTTGTGTTGTTCCATGCCTAATGTCTCTATGAACTTCACATTTTTGTACCCTGTTTCCTCCAATATTTCCCGCTTGGCAGACTCTACTGCCTCCTCACCATCTTCTATTCCACCAATGACTCCAGAGTGCCAACCAAACTTTTCCCAATCCAAGCAGAGAAATTTATTGGTTTTCTTGTTCAAAACCAAAGCATAAGCCGTTTTTCTATAAACAGTCTTTTTATCCTCCCTAACTGCATCTTTACCGCAAGGATTTTCAGTAAAATACGGCGCTATTACCTGCTTGATTGGTAAATTGTATTTCTTAGCAAAAACATAATCACGGTCATCATGAGCTGGGACGGCCATCACTGCACCAGTACCATAATTATTTAAAACGTAATCAGCAATAAACACAGGTAGAATTTCTTTGGTTATAGGGTGTTTGGCTTCCACACCTTTTAACTCCACTCCGGTTTTATTTTTATCGGCAGTGGTTCTTTCTATCTCAGTTTTTACTTTTACCAACTCTCGATATTTTTCTACTTCTGACCAATTTTTGATTTGTGATTTAAGTCCATCTACTAATTTATTTTCTGGTGCTAAAACTAAATAAGTTACACCAAATAAAGTATCTGGTCTGGTGGTAAAAACGGTAATTTTTTCTTCAGAATTTTTAACATTAAACCAAAGTTCGGAACCCTGTGATCTACCAATCCAATTTCTTTGAGCTTCTTTTACGTTATCTGGCCAATCCTTCAGAGTATCCAGGTCATTTAAAAGCTTGTCCGCATAATCTGTGATTTTGATAACCCACTGCCTTAAGGGCTTCTTTTCAATAGCGGTACCGCAACGTTCACATTTACCGTCTTCCAAATCTTCATTAGCAAGACCGGTTTTACAGGAAGGACACCAGTTTATAGGTTCATTACTTTCATAAACCAAGCCTTTTTTAAACATTTGCAAAAAACACCATTGTGTCCATTTGTAATAATTCGGATCAGTAGTATTTACTTCTCTATTCCAATCATAATTCAAACCTAGTATTTCAATTTGTTCTTTGTAGCGTTTGACGTTCTTCTTATCCATCACCATAGGATTAGTTTTCATCTTGATGGCGTAATTCTCAGCTGGTAAACCAAAGGAGTCAAAACCCATAGGATGCAAGACATTGAAACCTAGCATTTTTTTGTACCTGGCATATATATCAGTGGCGACAAAGCCTCTTGGATGACCAACATGTAAACCACTACCAGAGGGATAAGGAAACATATCCAGAACGTAATATTTGGGCTTATCTGTTTTATCTGGAGTTTTATTTACACCCTTCTTTTCCCAAATTTTACGCCACTTTGGCTCAATTTTTAAATGATCATACTCCTTAAATTTTGGAGCTTTTTTTGTGACTTTTTTCATCCTTTTATCTTACATCAAAAAACACCGCCAAGCAAAGCCTGACGATGTTTTTCAATTAATGATTAATTCTTGAACTTTTTAATAGCGTAATATATCAAGGCCGCTAAAGCTAGAAATAGAATAACAACTTTGATCAGGTTATCAGCGCTGGACCAATAACGCATGGAGGCGATTATGATGGATAGAATACCGCCCATGGAGAATGATACTGAGAGAATCCAGTTAAAAACTAGGGCAAAACTAAGACCAAAAAAGATAACGCCAAGTACCACTAGAGTAATAAAGACATTTCTCTCGTAACTCTTGTTGGCTGTCTCAAAGGCAGTACGACAAATAAACTGCTGATCACAATACCCCCTTGGTTCA
>JBIIYK010000021.1:0-9508 GCA_044346845.1 Minisyncoccia bacterium
TAGCTGTCATTGACAAAAAAGGTGTTGGGGTGTATAATTGTAACAGTTTGAAATTAGCTATAAGTACAAATAAGGTGGTAAAAAATACCATCTGACAAAAAAGGGAGACGGTCATGCCTCAGATATTCGTGATTCTTAGCACCGAACGGGCGAAAAATCTCTACTGCCCTGGGGAGTCCCTCGACGCGTACTTTCATCGCCTGATACCAATTGTCGAAAAATATTTTGGTATTCAGGAGCGAAATACTGTATCGCTCGATGTGATGGAAGCTCGTCGCACCACCAACGAGACGGACATTCAACTGGAAGTTCGTTACACTGCAGGAACAAAAGTTGATGGTACGGAAGGTATTTTTGATCCATCTGTCGCTGTTCAGAAGGCGTTGATCGAGGCTATTGGCGAGGAGTTTAAAACTACAGCTGAGTACACCACAGCTGCTCCTCGCCTCATGATATCGGTCTGGTGCAAGCCTTATTATAACAGTGTTTACAAATGGTTTAACTGGTAAACCTATAAAACACGAAGCAACCGAGCCCGACGATCATCTGATCGTCGGGCTTTTAAAATGGCTTTTTTTATCCTATGCCGCTTGAGCTGTTTCTTCTTTTTGTTCCGTTTGAATTAAATTCACAGCTGATTTAGCCGCCTCAACAAATTCTTTTTTAACAATAAGATCACGAATATTAGTGTGCTTATGATTATCAATTAAATCACTTATAACTTTACTATATTTTATTATTTTCTCGATTTCAGTATTTTCATTTAGGTTAAGAAGTTTAAAAACTTCTATTTGAAAAGGATTCCTTAATTCCAAAGGTAACCTTCCAATCTTTAAGGTTTCTTCGGTGTTTGGAGGAATATTAACTTGTGAATTTTCTATACCCATATAATATAAAATTATCTTGATCTAGCGGAGTCAAAAGCTCCTTTTAAAGTCTCAGATGTTCCATTCAAGAAAGGCACATAACCCATCATGTTTAAAACCCAACTAATTATTATGATAGCTAAAATTAAACCTATTAAATAACCAATAGCTCGCCACACGCCTTGAGCAAACATCTGCCAGCGTGTCAGGGTTAAAATACCTTTAATTTCTTTTAAGGTTTTTTCTATTTCCTCTAACTTTTTATTTCTATCTTCATCCATTTGAATATTTTAACATAAATAAATTTATATGCCATTCATGAAATATTGTGTACTAAAAAACCAAGCTGTTCTGCCTGGTTTTTTGAGTATAAAATTTATCGTTTGGACCACTGTGGAGCCTTACGAGCTTTCTTAAGACCGAATTTACGTCTCTCTTTAGCTCGAGGATCTCTCTTTAAGTAACCAGCTTTCTTTAAATCTTTTCTAAGAGTTGGGGTGTGAGTGATAAGTGCGCGAGCAATAGCGTGTCTGATAGCTTCAGCCTGGGAATTCACTCCTCCACCTTTTACCATCACAGTCACAGCAAATTTCTCGTCTAATTTTGATTCAGAAATAGCGGCCATCACTATAGCTCTCTGCTCAGCTACTTTAAAGTAATCATCTATTGGTTTTTCATTGATAGAAAAAGAGGATTTAGCCGCTGGAGTGATTCTCACACGAGCAATGGAAGTCTTTCTTCTTCCTACGGTCTCAATATATTTTTTGGTTATTTCTGACATATTATTCTTTTATAATTAAATTCTTTAACATTCTAACCTTTAGAGTGTTATTGTGAATCATACCAGTGACAGCTTTTTCTAAAACTTCAGAATAACCTTTCTTAACCGCTACCTCTTCTAAGGTTCTCTTCTTTAAACCACCTGGGAAACCAGAATAGTTTGTGTAAACTTTAGTTCGAGCTTTTTTCTCGGTAATATCCATTTTAGAGGCGTTAACCACGCTTACTTTAACATCAGCCACTTGATTCTTCTGAAAATCAGGGCTCTTTTTACCAAGTAAAATACTAGCTATCTCACTAGCAACTCGGCCCAACTTTTTACCACTTACGTCTATTGTGTATTCTTTCATAATTTTATTTATACAAATTCTATTTGAGCGAGTCTGGCGCTATCACCTTTTCGATCATTTAACTTAGTAATTCTAAGGTATCCACCGTTTCGATCTTTATATTTAGGAGCAATGGTGTTTACTAAAACCTTGGCACTAGCTGGGCCAATCTTGGCGCTGACTAATCTCTGAGCAGTAAGACCGCCTTCTTTAGCCTTGGTAATAAGCTTCTCAACTATTGGTCTTAAAACTTTAGCCTTAGTTTCTGTTGTTTGGATTTTACCATCACGCACCAAAGATACAGCCATAGTCTTTAGCATAGCGTTTCTAGCATTTCTCTCTCGTCCTAACTGTTTTGTTTTCTGTCCGTGTATCATTTGTTTATTTTAAGGTTATGCCGTAATTTGACAAGACTTTTTTAATCTCCTGGATTCCCTTTGAACCTAGACCTTCTATATCATCTAAATCCTTTTCTTTCTTGCGAGCTAAACCACCAACTGTTCTAATGTTGCCGTTCGTAAGGGCATTAATGGTTCTAGCAGACAAATCAAGGGTCTCAATTCTGGTCTTTAAGAACTCAGCATCTGATTCCTTGGAATCATCAACTTCTTCTTTCACTATGTCTTTCACGATCACTTCTGGTTCTTTGAAACCAACAATAGCCTTTAGCTGACTAATCATAATCAAGATGGATTCTTCTAAGGCTTCCTTTGGAGTGATAGTACCGTCAGTCTCAATAATTAATTTAAGCTTATTGAAATCTGTTCTATCTCCCATGCGCATATTTTCTACTTCATAGTTTACTCGGCGAATTGGGCTAAAAATAGCATCCAAGGCAATATGACCAATTTCAGTTCTGTCTTTCTGAAGGCTTTCTTTTGGTACATAACCTAGACCCTTTTCAATTCTCATTTCTATTGAAAGCTCGGCAGATTTGCCACCAATACTAGCAATATAAAGATCAGGATTTAAAATTTCAACCTGGCCAGGAACAGTGATGTCACCAGCAGTTATCTCTTTGATACCCTTTACTTTTAATTCAATAGTTTGAGGCTCGTTGGTTAACATTTTAATACGAACCTTCTTTAAATTCAAAATAATGTTTATCACATCCTCTTTAACTCCTTCAACAGAAGAAAACTCGTGATCTACACCAGCAATTTTTACTGAAGTGATAGCTACACCAGACAAAGAAGAAAGAATTATTCTTCTCAAGGAGTTACCCAAAGTATGACCATATCCAGGATAAAGACCGTCTATCTCATATGTCCCTGAAAATCCCTCTTCCGAGACAATACGTGGCTTGGAAGGTAGTAATACTTGTTTGTTTTCTGACATAGGCTTAGTGTTTGTAAATTAATTATTAAAAATTAAAATGAATAAATATTATAAACTACTTTTAAAAAAAATGCAAGTTTATCTACTATAAAAGTTTAACACTGCTGCTGGGTCAAAATTTGTTTCTAGGGCAGAAAGTTTTGGAGCACCCTGAACTTTACATTCATTCTTGGCAATGTCTAAAGCCAACCAGGATGGAGTAGCATGATCTTTAAGTTTCTCAGTAAGACCGGCAAAAATTCCTTTTTTAGCGCTGCTTTCTCTGATGGTAATCTTGTCACCAAGAGATACTGCATAAGAAGGGATGGTGATTTTTAAACCGTTTACTTTGATGTGACCGTGAGAAACCATTTGGCGAGAAGCCTGTCTGGTAGGAGCAAAACCTAATCTGTAAACTACATTATCTAATCTTGATTCCAAAATAGAGATAAGTTTCTCTGGAGAATTAGCACCAGCTTTTTCTAAAATATTTTTTACATATTTAGCAAACATTCTTTCGTTTACGCCATAGGTAACTTTAGCCTTTTGCTTTTCTAGCATTTGCAAACCAAAATCACTCTTTGGACGAGGTCTCTTTTCTACTTTCCTCTGAGCTTCTTTACCAGCATATTTTTGAGTTTGTGTCTTATCAAAAATGTTGGCTCCGAGTCTCCTAGCTGTTTTGTATTTTGGTTTGTTTATCATGGTTGATTTTTATAATTCTAAACTCTACGTGGTTTCTTAGGCTTTGGACCATTGTGTGGAACCGGTGTAGTATCCTTGATGGAGTTGATAACAAAACCTTTAGTGGTAAAACCTCTGATAGCAGACTCTCTACCGGAACCTACCCCTTTAACCACAACATCAATTTCTTTAAGTCCTAAATCAAAAGCTTTTTGACCCAAGGTCTCACCTATCTTGGCAGCAGCAAAAGGAGTACCCTTCTTAGCACCACGGAATCCTAGAGATCCGCTAGATGACCACATAATAACATTACCTTTTAAATCAGTAAGAGAAACTTTGGTGTTATTAAAAGTAGATTCAACGTATAAAATACCAGAGTCAAGCCTCTTTTTACCTGTGGCTTTAACTTCGGCTTTTTCAGCCCCCGCTTCACCTTCTGTTTTTACAATTCTTTTTTTACCCATTTAATTATTGATTATTTTGTTAGTTAGTCAGGATTATTTCTTATCAGCAGCTTTTCTACCGGTACCCATGGTCTTTCTAGTATTTCCTCTTAGGGTTCTGGAGTTAGTTTTTGTTCTTTGACCTCTAGATGGCAATTTTTTAGCGTGCCTGGTGCCTCGGTATGACTTGATATCCTTTAATCTCTTGATGTTACCAGATATTTCTCTCTTTAAATCACCTTCTATTTTGTTTGATTCAATAATCTTTCTTAGAGTATTTTCCTCATCAGGAGTTATTTCAGTAGGTTTCTTGTTTCCATCAACCTTGGCTTTTATTAAAATAGATTTAGACAAAGGCAGACCTACGCCATAAAGGACGGTAAGGCCTACTTTCAATCTTTTATTGTCTGGGATGGTGATTCCTGTTATACGCATAATTTAAAATTAATCTGTGCGATTATAGCACATGTGAACTGATAATGCAAAGATTAGCCTTGTCTTTGTTTGTGTCTGGCGTTTACGGTGCAAATAACCATTACTCTTTTCTTTCTTCGTACGACCATGCACTTTGGACATATTTTTTTAACTGATGCTTTTACTTTCATTTTTTTATTATTAAAATCTTTTATTTATTCTACCCTTTCCACCATATTCATCCACTTCATAAGAAACTTTATCACCAATTAAAACTCTAATTCTATGTAGTCTCATTTTTCCTGAAAGAAAACATAAAACCTCGGCTTCTTCACCGATAGGTTTTACCTTAAAAAGTGTATTGGGAAAAGCCTCAATAACGATTCCCTCTTTTACTTGTTTATTTTTATTATTGGCCATGAAAAGGACATTTACTACTATAGCAAAAAATATACCCAATAGTCAAGAAGAATACTATATAATCTCTTCCTTTACCCTGATTTTGGATAAATCATCAGGAAAATATCTGGTCCAGACTGGCTGGAAGATTACTTTAATGCTCATAATGGAATCTTTATATTTGGCTACAAGATTTTTCAAGTCAGCTTCTTTTTTGCCAGCGATATCTTTTTTAAGGGCATCTGTATCATACTGCCATTTGATTACGGCATTACCGGTTAGTCTCATCTCTAGGGTGCTATTTTTCGCTAAACTGGTAGTATCTGAGCCTTTAAAAGTGGTGACAAGATTATCTGCCGGAACAAGCTCTACTGGTAAATTGTCAAAATTGCTTATTTTCTTTGTTGCAATATATTTGGCCAATTTTAAATTATTAAATACTATACCACTAAGTGTTCCCTCGATATTTATTTTAACCTTATTTGTATCAACCGGAGTATCAGTTTGAACAGTATAATTTACGGAGTAACCATCCTTAAATATTAAATAATTTTCTGGCAAAACAGCATATAATTCTTTTAATAACTGCTCTTTTAATTTAATTTTAGCAACCTCTTCGGTGCTCTTGCGTAAATCCGCTCCGACTACTCTTTGCTTACCAATAAAACCACCAGAAATATCGGACTTAATTCTGGCATAAAAACTCTGATATCGTGGGTCTCCTTTAAAACCTGGAATTTTGAAATCACCCGTTAGGTCAGATATCTTCATGTTAAATTCTTCACCAGCTTGATCAGCAAAAACAGAGGCTTCAACACTGCCGGGGATATTCTTGCCGTCAACCTTTTTTAGACCAGGAACAATTACTGAACTATTTATACGATATGTTTTGCCGTTATTAGCCTCAAAACGGGTATTGTTTATAAGCCTTTGAGGTAATTGGCTATAATTATTGTAAATAACAATATTACCGGTAGCCTTTTGGCTAACATCTTTTTCTTCTCCAGCGGAAACTACTTCTCCAGCGACCTGCTTGACTGTTAGGATTTCAAATTGCAAATCAGTGTTATTTTGTGAGTCAGATTTAGTGACATATACCTCGTTAATAAAATTAATAGGTTCGGTCCTTGGCGCCACAATGATAGTGGCTGAAGAAAAAACAATTGATAGACCGAAGAATAAAGCTAGAACACAAACCGCAGCTATGAGCCATATGACAAATTTTGGATTTATTGGTTTTCTTTGCCAACTTGGAGAACTTTTCTTGTGAGGAACATCTAATTCCTCCACCTCCTCAATATCTTCCTTTTCTGGCTTTTTATGAGAAATAGGTATACGCCTAATAGATTTCTTGGAGACCAACATGTCGCTGATTATTATTTTTGCCATAATTATATTTTATAAAGGTTATCTAAAAACATCAACTCTAATTTAAAAATCAAATCATCACCCGACATTGGCGGTTTGATCTTTTTATTATCAACTAATAAAACTTTAAAATCATGCTTCTCAAGCTTATCTTTTAGAAAAGTTACTAGATCACTATTAGCAATAAGAAAAACATCTTCTGGAACATACATTTTGCCTTTTAAACTATCTAAAATTTCAAATATCTTGGCTAACCAGTTAGCGGCGGTTTTATCCATAGCTACCGCCAATTTAAGTGAGGCTAGATCGTCATTATTTTTACCAGACTGCATCTTGAGCATAGAATCAGTGATTTCCTTTGTTGCCTTTAAGGTTGTTGACATTTCTCGCATAAAATCATTTCGGCCAAAAGGAATAGAAATACTGCTGGTCATAATATTTTCTTTAACTACAGAAATATCTGTAATTTCCTCACTAATATCTATATGAATAAAATCTTCTTTGTGTGGGAAAATATTCCTGATAACTGAAAGTAATGAGAGAGATAAGGAGTGGCACCAAATATTCTCCATATGGAAGGTTTTTGAAATAGCTGACTCAACCGTTTTTAGTACATCCTCTGGTACTGCAGTAAAAAAGACGGAAGCCTCTAGTTCTTTAGCGCTCTTGTTATAAACATCATTTACTATATAACCATTCAACTTTAGCTGAATAATTTTTTTCTCAATAATTCGGCCAGACTGACAGATTTCTGCCGCAAATTCTTTTTCCTGCGCCTCTATAAGTTTGTTTAAGTAACTTTCCGTCACCTTAAAAGACTTTGATTCTTTAACTCGAATGGTTTTGACTTGAGAAATGCTCCAAGGGGAGGAAAAAATACAGAAAATACGATCCACCTTAACCCCCTCTTTCTTATTTATATTTATTTTACTTAGACCATTTTTCTGTATCTTCTCAGCCAAGCTAGTCAATGAAGACTTCATAAGGGTAGAGTGTTTAGAAACAGAAATTTCTTGCTGAAATGGAATTACTTCTTTTTCATAGTGAGTTATCTCTACACCTACTTTCTCGGTAAATTTAATTATTCCACCAGAAACACTACCGCTACCGATATTAAAAACCAAAGAGTAACTTTCTTTATTCTTTTTTAGAAAAGAAAAGAACGACATAGATACATTATAATCCATATCGTTTACAGACGCAAAGGAAAACTATTTTAGAATAGCTTTAATTCTTCTAACGCCAGCCGAAACAGCTTCCTCTTTTACAATTTCAAAGCGACCAAGTTCAGAAGTATTTGTCACGTGAGGGCCACCGCAAATTTCCTTACTATAATGGTCATTATCAGCGCCAACAGTGTAGACTTTTACCATAGAGTCGTATTTATCAGTAAAAACACCCTGCGCACCGCTTTCCTTAGCCTCATTTACGCTCATTTCCTGACAGGTAACAGGTAATTTGAGCGCTATAACACCATTTACATAATCCTCCACTTTTTTCTTTTGCTCATCTGTCATTTTTTCGGGATGTGAAAAGTCAAAACGTAAACGTTCAGTGGTAATGTTACTTCCTTTTTGTGAGATATGATTACCTAACACTTGTCTCAAGGCGGCATTTAGTAAGTGAGTAGCGGTATGATATTTTGTTTCTATTTCACCCGTTCCAGCTAATCCGCCCTTAAACTTTTGTTCTGAACCAACTTTAGAAATTTCCTGATGCTTTTTCATTTCGATATTAAAACCTTCTATATCTACTTCCATTCCATTTTCTTTTGCGATCTCAATTATTAATTCTATTGGAAAACCATCAGTTTGGTAGCAATCAAATGCAACTTTTCCACCTATTATTCTCCTTTCTATTGAATTAACGAATTGACCATCTTTTAATTCATAAGCAATAATTTTTTTTATTCTGAGCATTCCTCTTTCTAGCGTTTGTTTAAATTTCTCTTCCTCTTTCAAAAGCTCCACTATTATTCTCGCTTGATGTGTCACTAATTCCGGATAAGCATCCTTGAACTGTCTTACTATCACAATAGCTAGTTCATTAAAAAGACCAGCTGTGTTATTAACACCAAGACTATCAGCAAAACGGATAGCTCGACGCAAGATACGGCGTAAGACATAACCACCTTCGGAATTAGCTGGTACCACACCATCAGAAATAATCATAACTGCTGAGCGAATATGATCGGCAATTATTCTTTCAGCTTTTTCATCTGATTTAGTAGCTACTTTTTTTATTGAATTTAGGATATCAACAAATAAATCTGTTTCAAAGACATTGGTTTTATTCTGCATAACCACAGTAGTTCTCTCTAGCCCCATTCCGGTATCAACGTTTGGTTTAGGAAGTTTCTCATACTTCCCATCCGCAGTTTTATTAAACTCCATAAACACATTATTCCAAATTTCAATGATTCGGCCGGATTTTACCAAGTCAGCGAACTTACCCTCTAATTTGCCGCCTTTTTCTTCCCCTAGAACATCATAAAACATTTCCGTATCTCCACCACAAGGCCCAGTGGCCCCAGCAATCCAAAAGTTGTCATCTTTACCTAAAGGTAGGATTCTAATTTCCCCTTTTATGAATTCATCATCACCAGAGACCTCGGCTTGAATATTATGTTTCGCAAAATTACCCTTCCAGATAGCAATAGACTCTTCATCTCGAGGAATGCCGTCCTCCCCTTTAAATACAGTAGCGTAAATTCTTTTTGGATTGAGTCCCAAACCTTCTTCTTTGCTAGTTAAAAAATCCAAACTCCACGTGATAGAATCTTTTTTAAAATAATCACCCAATGACCAATTCCCCATCATTTCAAAAAAGGTTAAATGGCGGTTATCACCCACATCATCAATATCACCAGTCCTAACACATTTTTGAACATCTACCAGGCGGGTACCAG
>JBIIYK010000022.1:0-8801 GCA_044346845.1 Minisyncoccia bacterium
CAGGGTTCACCCTCCTCGAAATCCTCCTGGTGGTAGGTATCATCGCCATCCTCGCTGGTATAGTCATAGTCGCTATAAACCCTAGTAAACAGATAGCTACCGTCCGTAACACCCAAAGACAGTCTGATATCAAACAGATCAATAGTGCCTTACAACAGTACTTCATCGATCACGGTAGCTATCCACCTTCTATTCTTGACGCTACTACTCTCACAGAAATCTGTGATACTGATGATGCTCCAGCACCATCTGGAGTCACTTGTACTAACCTTGTTGATCTCTCTGTCTTAGTCCCTACCTATCTAGCGGCTATCCCTAAAGACCCTAATGCCACTACTACTAACTATGCTGGTTACAAAGTGATTAAAGGCCCTACCACTGGTCTCATTAGTTTAGGTGCTCCACTAGCTGAACTCGGACAATCTATTGTTCTGGGGAAGGAGGCGGGGGGGAGTAGCTAGTACTCTAGGTGTTGGGTTGGTGGCGCATTATTTGATGAATGATAGTGCTTCGGATACAATTGTTTTAGATACAACAACAAACTACAACGGGACAGCAACGCAGAATACCTCAGATATGACTGCAGCGGGTAGAATAAATAGTGCCCTAGGTTTTACCGGTAGTGGTAGTAGTGAAATAGACGTTGGTGACCTATCATCTGAAATAACCGACGCGATGTCCATCTCATTGTGGTTTAATGTGAACGATATAGATAATTTTCAGTCAATATTTTCCGTTCAGGGTGATCCTGGTAGCGAATGTAGTTTAAAGCATCTGACATTAGCACCGAATTATAACCCTCAAATTGGTGGGTTTGGTGAACCTTGTGGAGGAGATGGTATTACTATTGATAATATGAATATAAGTACCCAAACATGGTATCACTTTGTGTTGTTAGAAGATTCCAGTGGTGGTGAGATATATTTAGATGGAGTTAGTACAAGTAATACTGGCTGGCAAAATATTTCTACTTTTTTTACACCTACAAACTTTGTTATCGGAAGGTCTGGATGGGCTGATAGGGATTTCAGGGGTTTGATTGATGACGTGCGTATTTATGACCGGGTTTTAACTCAAGATGAAATTACTGAACTAGCGGAGGGAACAGAAGCCGAATAAAGATGTCAAACAAAAAAGCGCTCTGGTGTATACCAGAGCGCTTTTTTAAAAGTATATTTAAATCTTATTTTATGATTCCCGCTTTTTTGAGAGTGGCGTAGGCACCGTTCTTTTGAATAGTCTTGATAGCCTTGGTAGAGATAGTTAGATTAAAAGATTTTTTAAGTTCAGGAACATAAACCTTCTTAGTTTGAAGATTTGGGTATTTACGGACTTTACCAGTTGGGTTGAACTTGGTAGCACGAGTGGTGTTTGAATATCCACCAGCCATAATTGATCCTTTTTTTGTTATTGCACAAACTTTTGCCATAATTTTTTATATTTAACTCAGTTGTGCTATGCTATCATAGTAGAGTAATTTTGTAAACCGTAACGCCTAATCACAAGTTAAATTTTAAACATTATGGACATAAATATTTTTTTTCAAATTGCTATATTAATTGTTTCTGTTATGGCGCATGAAGTGGCTCATGGCGCAGCGGCCTATTATTTTGGGGATAATACCGCTAAAAATGAGGGTCGTCTAACACTTAATCCGCTCAAACATATAGATATCGTGGGTTCTATTATTGTACCGCTTATATTGATTTTAACTCACGCGGGTATTCTTTTAGGCTGGGCTAAACCAGTTCCTTATAACCCATATAATTTAAGAAATAGGAGGTTGGGCGAATTCTGTGTCTCTATTGCTGGTATTGCGACAAACTTTTTGATAGCTATTGTTTTTGCTGTGGTCCTACACTTTGGTGTGTCTCTGGGGTTATCAGAACCAGCAACTTTCTTGGTGGCTTACATTATCTTTCTGAACATTCTTTTGGGAGTCTTTAATCTCATACCTGTTCCACCGCTTGATGGTTCTAAAATATTATTTACTTTAGTTCCTTATCGTTTCGAACATTATTTAGCAGTTCTAGAAAAGTATGGTTTTTACTTTTTAATTATTTTTATCATTTTCTTTAGTTGGATAATCAGTGATATTGTTAACTTTCTTTTTAATCTCTTAGTTTAGGGAAAATTCAACCTCATCCTCTGTTTGGGGGATAACCAGATTATTTTCTTGCATTTTTTGGCGCTATGTAGTATATTACGTTTTCATATGCCGACAATAAATCAATTAATCAAGAAAAACAGAAAGTCTGTTCCTCGAAAGGTAAAGGCTATTGCTTTGACCAAAGGTTTTAATAGTTTGGAAAATAGACCAACTTATTATAATGCTCCTTTTAAAAGAGGTGTTTGTGTAAAGGTTACTACCAAGACTCCAAAGAAGCCTAACTCTGCTATCCGTAAGATTGCTCGTGTTAGATTAACTAACGGTATGGAAGTTACTGCTTACATCCCAGGTATGGGTCATAACTTACAAGAACACTCAGTGGTGATGTTACGAGGTGGACGTGTAAAAGACGTTGGACTTCGTTATACCATTGTCCGCGGTGTACTTGATGCTGGTGGAGTAGAAAAGAGAATGAAAGGTAGAAGTCAGTACGGTGCCAAGAAGCCAAAGGCCGCTGCTAAGAAATAAAGATTAAAATTTAAATATTAAAATAATATGCGAGGAAAATTAAAAGCTAAACCAGAACTCACACCAGACTTGGTCTACAAATCCGTTAAGGTTAGTAAATTTGTGAACTACATTATGGAGGCTGGTAAGAAGAATACTGCCAGGAAAATCATCTACAATATGTTTGATGAGATTAAAGAGAGAACCAAGAGTACTAATCCACTTGAGATTTTTGAATTAGCTCTTTCTAACACTGCTCCAAACGTAGAGGTTCGTTCTAAAAGAGTGGGAGGTGCTAACTATCAGGTGCCAGTAGAAGTCAGACCAGAACGACGTGCTGCTCTCTCTATGAAATGGATTATTGAGGCCGCTCGTTCTAAAAAAGGCGCTCCAATGCATAAAAAATTAGCTGATGAAGTTATAGCTGCTTCCAAGAATGAAGGTGAAGCTGTCCGAAAGAGAGAGAACACTTTGAAAATGGCTGAAGCCAACAAAGCCTTTGCTCACTTTGCTTGGTAGTTTGCTAAGTTTGAATAAAAATAAAAACAAAAGTCTCCTTCAGGGGGATTTTTTGTTTTAATGAGTGTTCATGTGATATAATATTTGCATTATAAACTAATATAATCACATGAACATTTTTAAACAAATTTGGAAAAGCATCTATGGTCCGGAGTTTTATGCTGACCTAGCAAATCAGACTACTGGATCTTCAGTAAAATATTTCTTTAAGTTTTTGCTTTTATTAGCTTTGCTTTCTACTATAATCCTATCCTTCATCGCTATACCTATCATTAGAATTGCCCTCAGTGATGATTCTGTAAATAAAGTAGTCCAATTTTATCCAGCTGAGCTCAATGTAAAGATAAAAGATGGTCAGTTTTCTACTAACGTGGTTGAGCCCTATAAAATCCCAAGTATAAAGCCAAATGAGACACTCTCAACAAGTACAGATCAGATTTCCAATCTAATTGTGATTGATACTAAAGTTGAGGCGGTTTCATTTGAGTCTTTTGCGACTTACAGCGCTTATGCCTTGATTACCAAAGATTCTATTGTGACTATTGAAGACGGAAATTTGCAAATAAGTCCGGTGGCCAAATATTTTAAGTCTGAGGTTAATATAAATCAGGCTAATATTTCTTCTTGGGTTGGGAAAATCGTTCCAGTACTCAAAACTATGGTTTGGTTCTTGCCGATAATTATTTATTTAGTCATGTATCTTTTGGGAATAATGAAACTTGTCTCCTTCTTTATTTGGGCCCTACTTGTTTGGCTTATATTGAAATTAATGAAACAGAGTGGGGGATATATGCATGCTTACAGAGTAACTATTCATATTATGACCGCGGGCTTAATCCTGGGCGCCTTCTTTATTACTAATTTATTTAACCTTATTTTATTGACCATATTCATAGTCTATATAAACTTTAAAGACGGCCTTAAAACCTCTACTCAGGGGACTTCTCCAGAGACAATCTCTCAAGTATAAAGTTAACTTGTTTTTTCCGGGAGTTTTAGGCTTAGACCTTTGCTTTTTTGGGGGTTTTAATGTATTCTACTGCCAGTTAAAGCCTCGGCTTTATTTTAGTTTTTATTAAAAGTTTTATTAATTTAATCAATTTTATATGACCCGTGTATATCCATTAGAAAAAGTTCGTAACTTTGGAATCATCGCCCACATTGATGCCGGTAAGACTACTACGTCTGAAAGAATTTTGTATTACACCGGTGAATCACATAAGATTGGTGAGGTGCATGATGGAAATACCACTACTGACTGGATGGAACAGGAGAGAGAGCGTGGAATCACTATTTGTTCTGCGGCTATTACCTGTTACTGGGTACCTTCTTACATGGGTACAGATACAACCAGAAAGACCATGTTCAACATTATCGATACTCCTGGCCACATTGACTTTACCGCTGAGGTAAAGCGCTCACTTCGTGTTCTTGACGGTGCTGTGGTTGTTTTTGATGGCGTAGCTGGTGTAGAGCCTCAGTCAGAAACTAACTGGAGATATGCTGATGATGGAGGAGTGCCAAGAATTTGCTTCATTAACAAGCTAGATAGAACTGGTGGATCTTTTGAGCGCTCATATCAGTCTATCCTAGACAGGTTAACAAAAAATGCTATCAGATTACAAATCCCAATTGGAGAAGAAGAAAGATTTGAAGCGGTTATAGACTTATTAAAAATGAAAGCCTTCTATTTTGAAGGTGAAATGGGTAAGAATATTGTAGAAAAAGAAATCCCAGCCGAGTATTTGGAGAAAGCTAAGAAATATCGTGCTGAAACCGTTGAAAAGATTGTTGAGCAAGATGAGAAGGTGATGTCAGATTATCTTGATGGTAAGGAGATTTCTCTAGAGACTTTGAAAACCCTCCTAAGAAAAGCAACTATTGCTAACAAATTGGTTCCTGTTATGACCGGTTCTGCTTTAAAGAATAAAGGAGTTCAGCTTGTTTTGGATGCTGTTGTTGATTATCTTCCTGCCCCTACAGATATTCCTCCAGTAAAAGGAATCAATCCTTTGACTGGTGAAGAAGTATTCAGACACGCTTCAAACGAAGAGCCGTTTTCTGCTCTTGCTTTCAAATTACAGACTGATCCCTTTGTTGGTCAGCTAACATACTTTAGAGTATATTCTGGTTCTGTTTCTTCTGGTATTTATCTTTACAATTCTACCACTGGTAGAAAAGAGAGACTTTCTCGTATCGTGAGAATGCAAGCTGATAAAAGAGAGGAGGTGGATATTGTTTATGCTGGTGAGATTGCCGCCGCCGTAGGTCTAAAGGAGGCCAAAACTTCTCATACATTTTGTGATGAAGTTAATCCAATTATTCTAGATCAAATTGTCTTCCCAGAACCAGTTATCTCTTTGAGAATCGAACCAAAGACCAAAGCTGATCAAGAAAAAATGGGTATGGCACTCAAGAAACTTTCTGATGAAGATCCAACTTTCAAAATCGTGTCTGATGCAGAAACCGGAGAGACTGTGATAAAAGGAATGGGTGAGTTACACTTGGAAATTCTTGTTGACCGTATGAAGAGAGAGTTTAGTGTGGAGGCAAACGTTGGTAAACCACAGGTGGCCTATAAGGAAACCATTACCGCCGAAGCTGAGGCGGAACATAAATATATCAAGCAGTCTGGAGGTAAGGGTCAGTATGGTCACGTTAAGATTACTATCAAGCCGTTAGAGAAATTGGAAGAGGGAGCCAAGATTCCTAAAAACGTTTCTCGTTCTGAAGGTTTTGAATTTATCAACTCTATCAAAGGAGGTGTGATTCCAGTAGAATTTATCCCCGCAGTTGAGAAGGGTATTATTGAAGGGATGGAAAGAGGAGTGGTGGCGGGCTACAAGATGACTGATATTTCTTGTGAATTGACTTATGGTTCATATCACGATGTGGACTCTTCAGAAATTGCTTATAAGATTGCGGCTTCTCAAGCGTTCAAGGAAGCAGCCGGTAGAGCTAGACCGGTTATCCTAGAGCCAATTATGAAGGTGGAAGTGGTGATGCCGGAAAAATTTATGGGTGACGTGGCTGGACATTTGAATTCCAAGCGCGGAGTGATTGAAGAAATGTCTGACCGCGGAATGAATAAAGTTATCAAGGCTAAAGTGCCATTATCTGAAATGTTTGGTTACATTACTACTTTACGTTCTATGACTGAAGGCCGAGCTTCTGTAAACATGGAGTTTGATCACTATGATATCGTGCCTCCAAACGTTGCTAAAGAGATAGCAGAATCAAGAAAATAGTTTTAAACAAAAAAGCCCGGACTATTATCTAATTTTGGACCCGCATAATTTTCTGCTGAAAATTTGCTCAGGACTCCCGCCGTCGCGGTCCGTAGCTCCAAAATCAGACAATAGTCCGGGCTTTTTGTTACCTAGGATATTCGTTTAGAAGCTCATTTGAATAGTAAAACTCGTAAGCTAAACGGCCAAAGCTGTATTCAGTATCGCTAATCTTGATTTGTGCTCCGCCCACTTTTGGGTCAGGGTTTGGCAGGGAATGACTAAAACCAATATTATAGAGAGTGGCCTGTATTTCTGGTTTATTAGAGATATCGAAACCAGCATTTTGCCATTGTTTCTCAATCTGTTTTAGGAAAAGTCCGGCATAGAGATAGGAATAATAGTGATTATGTTCATCCGTCACTCGGTTAAATCTCTCAGCGTCTTTATTAGTAGTGCTGGT
Source organism: Minisyncoccia bacterium (assembly GCA_044346845.1). Classification (GTDB taxonomy): domain Bacteria; phylum Patescibacteriota; class Minisyncoccia; order Phycocordibacterales; family GWA1-40-21; genus CAIJXO01. The sequence continues at coordinate 6,827 of JBIIYK010000022.1, forward strand.
GGAAAAATTTAGTATTTTTTCACTATCTAAACCTAAATAAAAGGTTGAAGTGGAGTTTTGTAAGTTATTTTCTATCTGAATAAGGGTTTCCTCTTTTAAGCCAAGTACTCCCCAGGAAAATTGACTCTGAACCCCCAGCATTTTCAATGGCTCAAAGATTTTTTTAAATAACTCCCTGTCAGAATTATACAGACGCATCTGTTCCACAAAGAGAATGCTGACTAAAAGCCTAGATCTTATTCCAATTTCTTTTTCTACTCTATTTAAAACTGTTTGCTCTTTGTCCAATGCTTCCTTTAGCGAAATATATTCTTCAGTATTAATCCAGTTATAATTTTGATTATCTGGTAATTTTCTGGATTTGCTAAAGTAATTACTCTGATCATCTATTAACCCGCCCTTGTTGGTTAGTCCAGACTTAGAAATAACGAAGCCGGCTATAAGTATAAAGCCAATAATAGCAAAGCCGTAGAGGAAAATATTATATATTTTTTTATACATCTTATCTCTACTTTAACATATTTTAAAAGTTATCCCCAATTCTTAATAGCTTTTAGTAATGATGGTGTTATAATGATTGGGAAGTCGGTAACTTCTTTTATAAATTTTGTTTTATCTAATTTTAAATATGAAGAAATATTTTTCTCGAGGTGTGCTTGCAACTTTTATTATTGCCAGCGTTTTTGTTTTTGGTGCTTTTACACCAGTAGCCAAGGTTAGCGCAGCGGCTGGCTCCACATGTGATATGGTTAATCTTTTAATAATGGCTGGAGTTATTTCCGCTGAAAAGGCCCCTGCAGTGCTAGCGGCTTTTAACTGTTCTACTGTCGCTCCTTACCCTGGACCAGTTATTACCAGAGTTGCTGCAATCGCCTCAGAAAACAATGAAATAGAGGCGGGAGCAAAATTTATTATTGAAGGATCTAATCTCCAGTCTGGCCTAAAAGACACCGCCGTCTATTTTAATGGTGTTGGTGCTGGTGGAGATAAAGAAACTTTTTTTGCACAAATAACCCAAATATCAAACAGTTTAATCTGGGCGATTGCTCCGACACAGTTGAGAGCTGGGCAGTATTATGATCTTTATGTGAATAATGGTGGATATGAGCCAGCCGTTAGTCAAGCAACTCAAGTTAGAGTTATGGGTGGAACATCTACTTCAACTTCTTATTATATTTCCATTGCTGGTGATCCAGTGTTGCAACTTTTCTATGATTCAGCTCAAAAAGAATCAGAGTTAAAAGCTACTTTTGACCTCTCAATAACAGCTAGCGCAGATAAAGACTTATACGTCTATCAACGCGCAAACTCTGTGACGTTTATCAACCAGACAAATAATAACCTTAACTATTTCTGGGGCACATCGAATATACAACCAGTATCATCTTTAGCTACTGGAGTGGATACCAAGAATCAGTCATATTATATTATTCCTAAGGGTACAACAGAAAAATTTACTGCTCTGAGTGTAGTTAGTCCTAAAATACTATTTGCTGGTTCTTATGTTGCTAAATTTAATTCTGTTGTCGGTTTTTACGGTAATCCTTACAGTGCTTTCTCAATTGATGCTCCAGATAATCGGACAAACGATAAGTTAATTATTGGTGAAGTTTCACCTTATATTAACTCCGTAGATTCACCAATAACTGTAGATAGTACTGGGGGAATGCATGTTGTTATTAAAGGTGTTCGATTTAGTCCAACTAATAATTCAATAATGATCGGAACAAAAGAATTTCCAGGATTTGCATCAAAAAATAATGGTACTCTGTTAGATCTTTACTTAGGTGGTATGGGAATTCCTTCTGGTTATCAAACAGTTTATGTTATGAATCTTGATCAAGGGAGAGAGGCTGGTAAAAGCAATAATGTTTGGTCTCCAGTTGCTGGATCTACAAGTACCACTACCACTGAAGCATCCATTACTGTCTTATCTCCAAATGGTGGAGAAACTTTTGTACAAGGAAGTGATAGT
>JBIIYK010000023.1:0-8730 GCA_044346845.1 Minisyncoccia bacterium
GTCTTTAGGCTTTTTGATAAGGAGGGTCTGCTTTTGAGAGAAAGATATGGCAAAACTATTGCCCCAGCAAATAAAGTTATGGCTGTTTTTGAGCCAGAAATGTATACTGGTAATCAAATACCTCAGCGAGTAGATTTTGTTATTATTCAGCCTACCACCTGGCTTAAGCAGAACAGTGCTGAATCTGCTCTTTCTGTTACTCAATCTGTGATTACACAGGAAGATTCTGCCCCTCGTCTCTCGGCCACTCTTACAAATAAAACAATTTATCAAATTAAAAATATAGAAGCTGTTGGTATTATCTATAGTGGTGATAATGCCATTGCTTTCTCTAGGACTATGGTAGAGACGTTAAATGACAAAGAGTCTATACAGATTAATTTTAATTGGCCAGCGCCATTTTCAGAAAAATATACTAATACCAAGATTATTCTTAAGGTTTTGAAATAGTTATGGGTTGGCTACTCCGAAAATTTTTAGATATAGATTGGATCTTATTTTTTTCCGCTATTTTTATTAGTGCCGCTGGGCTTATAACTATGGGCTCTTTTGGGGCGGAAAGTAGTTATTTTGAGAAACAAATTATTTGGGTTTTGATATCAGTCATAGTTTTTTTTATTCTTAGTTTGTTTGATTATCGTTTTTTAAAGAGAACTGGCGTGGTCATAACTATCTTTGTGGTTTCTGTTTTACTTCTTTTATCTTTATTTGTAGTTGGCCATGTCTCTAAAGGAGCTCAGAGCTGGTTTGATTTTGGAGGCATTTCTTTCCAGCCGGCGGATTTTATAAAACTGATTATTATTATCCTTTTAGCTAAATATTTTTCTAAAAGACATATAGAAATTGCTAACGTTAGACATATTTTTGTTTCTGGCTTTTATGTTTTTATTGTTTTTGCTTTGGTTGCCTTACAGCCTGACTTTGGTTCGGCTTTAATTATTTTTCTTATTTGGTTTGGCCTTATTCTGTTATCTGGAATTTCTAAAAAACATCTTCTGGCGGTATTTATTATTGGTTCGCTGGCCTTTGCTGCGCTATGGAATTTTGGCTTACAGGATTATCAAAAGGCCAGAATTGTAAACTTTATCCATCCTTTGTCAGATATCCGCGGTACTGGTTATAGCGCTTATCAGAGCACAATTGCTGTGGGTTCCGGACAGGTGGTGGGCAAAGGTATAGGTTATGGTACTCAGAGTAAACTTAGTTTTTTACCGGAATATCAGACAGACTTTATTTTTGCGGCTTATGCTGAGGAGTGGGGATTTTTGGGTGTTATATTTCTATTTATACTGTTTGGGGTTTTACAGTGGCGAATAATAAGGACAGCTTATTACGGTGCCACAAATTTTGAAATATTATTTGGTTGCGGTATTGCTATTATGTTTGTCAGCCACTTTTTAGTAAACGTGGGTATGAATATTGGGATTATGCCGGTCACCGGTATTACTTTTCCTTTTATGAGTTATGGTGGAACAAACCTCCTTACTTCATTTGTTGGCTTGGGTATACTAATGGGTATGCGCCGGTATAGACGCTCCTCTCATAAGGATATGATGAAAAATGAATTCTTAGGAATCTAGAATTACTTAGGGGGTTAGATCATAACAAAGCTCGGTAGCGGTTGAACCTCCTACTTTACAGTCTATATTTTTACCATTGAAGCTAGCTGTAGCATCTTTATCACTATTTAGTACAGTATTAAACTGTTTAAGGACTATACCAACATGGTAGGAAGGACACTGTACATCTCCACAGGTGCCACCAGTTGGAGTCATACCAACATAAACTATATTTGCGCTAATTGATGGTATATATTTTTTACTTGAACCCGTTAGTTCGCTAATCCAATTTAAAGACCAAGGATAATAACCATTATCTGTATAGTATAACTGTAGTGCACTTCTTACTTCCTGAAGTTCACGGATTTTACCAGCATCTTCTGCTTTGGTTCTAGCGTCGCGGAGGGAGGATAATACTATAGAAGAAAGCATACCAATGATGGCTATTACCACTAGAAGTTCAATTAAAGTAAAACCTGTTTTGTTTTTGTGGGCAATCATCTTGATAAATTTAGTTAAACATAAAATAGATAGCAATTGCTAAGCAGATAACGGTAATGGTTATCATTACTTGATTAGCACCCTTGTCATCTTTGGCCAAGCCTATCTTTTTTATAAAGTTACCAATCCCACCACCTTTGTTAGGATTATAATTATAATTTGTTGGCCGACTCTCATTAAATTCTACATTACCCATATGTTTTTGTTTAAGCCCTAAGGTGGGCAGATTAATCTGATAATAAACACATTATATCATTTTATTTGTAAACCTCTATGGTTTTATTGACCATCTTATCTTTAGTAAAGTCTTTATTAATTTTGGCCTTAATTTTATTACCAAATTCAGACATCTTATCTTTATTATTAATGAGAAACTCTAAGGCTTTTTTTATCTCTTCTGGTTCTTTAGCTCTAACCAAAATGCCATTTTCCATATCTTCTATTATTTCTGGTATACCCCCTACAGCGGAGGCAATGATTGGCAAACCAGCTTGTCCGGCTTCTAGAATTACATAAGGTAGAGCTTCAGTTGTAGAGGTGAGGGTGAATACGTCAAAAGCTTTTAAATATTTGGCGGCTTCGTCTATTCGTCCAACGAGAAAAATAGATTTTTGCAGATCATATGTATTTATCATTTGCTGTAAACTATGTCTTTCTTCTCCTTCACCAATTATTATTAGGATTGGTAGACTGGTCTTGTTATCAGTTTTTATATCTAAAAGGTGCAGGGCCTCAATTATATATTTCAGACCTTTATTTTTATGAAGTTCAGAAATAGTGCCAAGCCATAATTTGTTTTCTAAGTTTAAACCCTGGGATAATTTTTTTGTAATTTCTTCCTTGGCGGGTTTTTTATCAAGAAAATTAATTTCCTCTATTGAATTGTGGATTACAATAACTTTATCTCCAAAAGCCTTATTTTTAGCAATTTGATTTTTTGTGGCTTGTGACACAGCAATGGTTAGATGGGCCAAACTTATGGTGAGTCTGTGAAATAAATAAATAATCTTCCTTTGTAAATTACTACGCTCTTCATTAAAAGCCCAACCATGACCAGTAAAAACAATTTTAGGAACACCTGCAAGTCGGCCCGCAAGTGCTCCTAATAATCCCATTTTTGAGCTATTCAGATGTATAATATCTGGTTTTTCTTTTTTGAATATTTTTATTAATTTTATCAAGGCTATAAAGTCGGTGTATAATTTTATGTTTCTAGTTAAACTTCCCAAGACAATAGTTTTAATACCGCTTTCTTGGAGCTTTTGTTCCAAAAGACCTTCACTGCCAATTAAAACGCATACATCATATGCTTCTTTGGGAAGGGAAGTAGCTAGGTCATAAACGTACCGTTGGGCTCCGCCCCAATTGCCCTTGGTAATACAGTACATAATCCTTATTTTTTTAGTGGTTCCTTCAATCATTTTAGCTGCCATTTTGTAATCGTATTATAGCATATTAGATGATTTAAATAGTTGAAGAATATCTACAAAAATGTATACTTTAATTCTCATGAAGATAGTAAACAGAAAAGAGCCTTGGTTGCTATTTGCGGGGGATATACTTTTTTTTGTTCTCTCTTTGTGGCTAGCTTTAATTTTAAGATACAGAGAGGTGCCTACCGGTTCTGTTTTTAAAGAACACCTATTACCTTTTGGTATTCTATTTATTATTTGGTGTGTGATCTTTTTTGCCGCTGGTCTCTATGAAAAACACACTACAATTTTTAGAAATAGTTTACCTCTGCGTGTTTGGAATGCCCAGGTTTTTAATAGCTTTTTAGCTGTTGTGTTCTTTTATTTTGTTCCTTATTTTGGTATTACCCCAAAGATTATTTTATTCATCTATATTGTTATTGCCCTTATTCTTATTTCAGTCTGGAGAATATATGGTCAAAAAGTCTTTGGTTTGAAGATGAAAGAGGGGGCTATGATTTTAGGACATGGTAAAGAGATGAGCGCATTATTACACGAAGTAAATAATAATCCGCGTTATGGTTTGGAGTTTAAATCCTCGTTTGATTTGGCTAAGATAGGGGACGCTGATTTCCAAAGAGAGATTATCGAAAAAGTAAAAGCCTTACACATAAATGTTATTGCGATAGATTTACAAAATGAAAATTTAAAAAAGAATCTATCTGGTTTTTATAACTTATTATTTTCCAAAATAAGGTTTGTAGATATCAATAGTCTTTATGAAGAATTGTTTGATCGAGTACCATTAGACCTGGTGGGATATGGTTGGTTCTTGGAAAATGTCTCATTATCTGCCAGTGTTGCTTATGATGCTTTTAAGAGGTTTACTGATTACCTTTCTGCTCTGGTTTTGGGTGTTGTCTCATTAATATTTTATCCCTTTATCTGTCTGGCTATAAAATTAGAGGACGGTGGGCCGGTATTTATTGTTCAAGAAAGAGTTGGAAAGAATAATAAACTAATAAAAATTTATAAGTTTAGAACGATGAGTTTTAATGATAATGAGGAAAAAAACCCAAAGACAAATGAGAATTTGTCTGGACAAAGAGTAAATAAGATAACTAAAGTCGGAGCTTTTCTAAGAAAAAGTCGTTTGGATGAACTTCCGCAGTTGTGGAATGTTCTAAAGGGGGATTTGTCACTCATTGGTCCTAGGCCAGAACTACCAGCCTTGACTTTGGTCTATGAAAAAGAGATACCATATTACAATGTTCGTCATCTAATTCCACCAGGACTTTCTGGTTGGGCTCAGCTATATCATGAAAATCATCCACATCAGGGAGTAAATGTGGAGGAAACAAAAAACAAACTTTCTTATGACTTATATTATGTAAAAAATCGTTCCTTGTTATTAGACTTAAAAATCGCTCTTAAGACCGTTAAAACCCTGTTTTCTAGAACGGGTAAATAAAAGAACACAACCGCCCCGGTTCGCAGACTCACCACCCCGCCTTAACTAATGCGGGGAAGGGTTGGAATCTTTAAAAGAGATACAGTTATTGCAAAAAAGCTAAAATTAGCTATACTTATCAACATGTTTAAAAGAAGATTTTGGGCGATAGTACTCATTTTATTAGCTGGTTTGGTCGGTTATTTTGTTTATTCTACTAATGGTGTCGGGGCGAAAAATAATTTTAAATTAGGGTTGGATCTAAATGGTGGTATTGAGTTGATTTATAAGGCTGATACTAGTGGTATCCCTGCTGGAGATATTAGTAGTAAGATGAATTCTCTAAAAGATTTGATTGAAAAGAGAGTAAACGTTTTTGGTGTGTCCGAGCCGGTCATCCAGATTGAAAGAGTCGGCCTTATCGGTGGAGATACCTCGGAACAATTGATTGTTGATTTGCCTGGGCAGACAGATATTGCTGGCGCTATAGCTCAAGTGGGTAAGACTTATGTTCTGGAGTTTAAATTTTTAAAGAAAGAATTAGAGAACTCTACTAGTACTGAACCGCTCATGGGTGAGGCTTTTGAATCCACTGGTCTAACTGGCGCTCTTTTAAATAAGGCAACCTTAGAATTTAATAGCACCACTGGTGAACCAAATGTTGCTTTACAGTTTAATTCTGAAGGTTCAGATTTATTTGCAAAAATTACTAAAGAAAATATTGGCCGTCGCTTAGCTATCTTTTTAGATGGTGATGTAAAATCTATGCCTGTTATCCGTGAGGAAATTGTTGGTGGCAAGGCGTCCATTTCAGGAGGGTTTGTTGGTTCAGCTGGATTGAAAGAAGCTAAAGATTTGGTTAGTAATTTAAATCTTGGGGCGTTACCTATACCTATTGAACTTGTTTCTACTCAGAGTATTGGAGCGTCTCTAGGTATCGAAGCGGTGAAGGCGAGCGTTCATGCTGGTCTTTGGGCATTCATTGTTATTGCTATTTTCTTGGTCCTTTGGTATCGCCTACCAGGGTTGTTAGCTGTTGTCTCCTTGGCTGTATATGTGGCTATAAACCTGGCTTTGTTTAAATTAATTCCTGTTACTCTGACCGCCGCCGGTATTGCTGGTTTTATCCTTTCTCTGGGTATGGCAGTAGATGCAAACATCTTGATTTTTGAAAGGATGAAAGAAGAGCTTGCTCGTGGTCGGGAACTTAGTGATGCTATCAAGGAGGGTTTTGCTCGAGCTTGGTTATCTATCAGGGATAGTAATACCTCCAGTATCATCACTGCTATTATCCTTTACGCTTTCTCTAGTACTCCAGTGGTTAAAGGTTTTGCGTTAGTTTTTGGACTAGGTGTTCTCGTCTCCATGTTTACCGCCATTACTGCTTCCAGAACCTTACTTCTAGCTATTAAACATGATCAAGTTGGAAGGATTATGAAGTTTTTATTCGGTAGTGGGGCAGGTAAATAAAAAACAAAAATATGTTTATAATAAAAAATAGAAAAATATTTTACATCTTTTCCGCCGTTTTACTTATTGCCTCCATTGTCTCTCTTTTCATTTGGAAGTTAGAGCTCGGTATTGATTTCAAAGGTGGTTCTGTTATAGAAGTTAGGTATGTAGATACGAGGCCAGATTCTGCTTTGGTCCAAAAGAACATGTCTAATCTTGCTGACACCATTAATCTTGGTAACTACGTTCTTCAGTCAGTGGGGGATACAGATTATTCTATCAAAACTAGATTAGTATCTGACAAGGAAAGGCAGATGATAGAGAATGCTTTTTCTAATAATGGGGAGATAAAAACAGAACTAAAGAAGGTTAATTCCATTGGACCACTTATTGGTAAAGAGGCTGCTCAGAAAGCTATGATTTCTATAGTCTTGGTTATCCTTTGTATTGTTCTTTTTATTACTTTTGCTTTTAGAAAAGTTTCCAAGCCTGTTCAAAGCTGGAAGTATGGTTTGATGGCCGTTATTGCTTTGGCTCACGACGTGATTATTCCAACTGGTGTCTTTTCTATCCTAGGACATTTTAAGGGTTATGAAGTGGATACTTTGTTTGTTACGGCCCTCCTTGTGATTCTTGGTTTTTCTATTCACGATACTATTGTGGTATATGATAGAATTCGTGAAAATTTAAGTCACTCAATTAAGGATAATGATAAAAAAGATTTCGAAACGATAGTGGGGGAAAGTGTGAATCAGACCATGATTCGTTCTGTTAATACTTCTCTGACCACAGCTCTAGCTCTCGTTGTTTTATATTTTCTGGGACCCGAGGCTACTAAGCATTTCTCTTTAGCTCTTATCATCGGTGTTGTAATTGGTACTTATTCTTCAATCTTTATTGCCTCAGCACTCTTGGTGACGATTGAGAAGTGGCAGAAGAAGGTGTAGAATAAAGGAGTGAAAATATTTAGAAAAATAATTATGACAATTTTGTTTGTGATAGTTATTTTTTTAATTATTTATGTTTTCTATCTAAATAAAGATAATACATTTACAGAAATTGTGTGTAATGTTTTAGGTGGTGTTCTTTCGTCTGGTCGGCTAATGATTAATATTCCATGTAATTAAGGAGGATGGGGTTAGCTAACATTTTAGTTTGTTTATTTTTTAATTAGGTGGTAGAAACAACCGCCCCGTCATCAGAATGCCACCCCGCCTTAACCAAGGCGGGGAAAGCGGATTCGTCCCGAACGCTTATTGATCACTCTGCTTTCTCCTCCTTGGTTAAGGAGGAGTACCGAGTCCGCGAGGGGAGGTGGTTGGTTAGGCTTGGGGTATGTATTTAACCTTATTTTTAGCCATATATTACAACATATAATTATCTTTTAAATTCGCTTGACTCTAAAAAGTTTCTGAGTATAATAGACCCCACTGCTTAGTTATCACCTTATGGGTGATTTTTAAACAGGATGGAACGAAGGTTCATTGAAATATTTGAAAAATATCTGGCCTGACCATCGATATGGCAGAGTCAGAGAGAACGTATAGTTAAATAGAAGTGCACACAAAATGCACTCTGGTAAAAATACGTGCAAGTCAAAGTTTAAGTATTTTTATAGATACTTAAAATTATAAAGTCTATTATTATTTTGCAGAAATTTATTTTTGTAAAATAACTTATATAAAATGATTCACACACAAGATCGTAGCAAGTCTTGTTGTGTAGCGAGTTAGGGTCAAACTGAATTTTGCAGGAGAAAATATTTTAGAAATATTATTTTTTCTTTTGTTCCGTTCGAATTAAAAACTAAACTAAAATTTATTTTTTATTTAGAGTTTGATCCTAGCTCAGGATGAACGCTGGCGGCGTGGATAGGGCATGCAAGTCAAGGGGGTCGCAAGACAACCGGCAGACGAGATAGTAATAAGTAGGTACGAACCTAGAAGTCAGGAATAGCTAGTCGAAAGACTAGGTAATACTTGATAGTCCCGCAAGGGTAAAGATTTATCGCTTCTAGATCGGCCTGCTCGGTATCAGCTAGTTGGTAAGGTAATGGCTTACCAAGGCAATGACGCCTAGGGGGGGTGAGAGCCTGTTCCCCATCGATGGAACTGAGATACGGTCCATACACCTACGGGTGGCTGCAGTCGAGAATATTCGACAATGGGCGAAAGCCTGATCGAGCGACGCCGCGTGCAGGATGAAGTGCTTCGGTATGTAAACTGCTTTTGTGAACCAGAAAGTTTATTGATCGGTTCAAGAATAAGAGGTTGCTAAACTCGTGCCAGCAGCAGCGGTAATACGAGTGCCTCGAGCGTTATCCGGAATCATTGGGCGTAAAGGGTGTGCAGGTGGT
>JBIIYK010000024.1:0-8710 GCA_044346845.1 Minisyncoccia bacterium
TCAGGGTAAAGACAAATCCCCTAGCGAGCAAGTTAGGGTTGGTGTAATTATGCCTTTGACTGGTGGTATAGCCAAAACTGGTGCCGATGCTAAGATTGGTTTGGAAATTGCTCAAAGTGATTTTCCAGAAGCTAATATTTCTTTAGTCTTTGAGGATGATGCTTTCGTTCCAAAAGAGTCTGTCACTGTCTTTAATAAGATCGCTGGTATGAAAGACGTTGTGGCGGTTATTGGTCCACTTAATGGTTCAAGTATAGAATCTGTTAGGCCTTTAGCTGTTCAAAATAAGTTGCCACTTTTTACTCCTTGGGGTGCTGGTAATGATATGGGTGATTATGTGTATAAAAACTCAGTTGAGGGTGGTGATGAGGCGAAAATTATGGCAGATAAGGCTAATAGCCTTGGGTATAAAAAATTAGCAATAATTTATTTGCAGAATGATTTTGGTCTGAAGTATTTAAATTCATTCAAGGTGGCAGTGCCAAATAATGGTGGAAGTGTGGTTGCTGAGGAGCCAGCTCCTTTCGGAACAGCTGATTTTAGAACCGCTTTGACTAAAATTAAAGCCGCTAAGCCAGATGCTTTGTATATCGTTAATACCAGCGTTAGTGTTGCTGAGATTGCAAAGCAAGCAGCGGAACTTGGTTTACACATCCCTCTTTTGAGTCAGTATTCTACAGAATCACCTGATTTAATTAAAATTGGTGGTCAGTCATTAGAGGGTATGATTTATACATTTCCAATAAATGAGTCAGCTTTAACAAACAAACAAAAGGTGTTTATTTCTGAGTTCAAGAAGAGAACTGGTGATGAACCTCAAATTATTGCTTACAACGCCTACGATATTTATGTCGTGATATCTGAAGCGGTAGAGGTTTGTAAGATAGATAAGGTCTGTGTAAACAATTACCTGTCTAACATCAAAGGTTTTGATGGGGTTGGTGGTAAGTTCTCTATTAAAGACGGGAAATTAGTTAGAGAGTTTTACTTTAAGACTATCCAGGATGGAAAATTTATATCACTTAAATAAAAGTTAATAACTAATTACTAAAATATAAAAACAGCTCAACGAAGAGCTGTTTTTATATTTGCTTATTATTGTGTTAGTATTAATTTATGAAAATCCTTTCATGGAACGTAAACGGTCTACGTGCCTCCTTTAAAAAAGGGGCTTTCAATACTATTTTTGAAGTAGATCCAGATATTTTTTGTTTACAAGAGACCAAAGCTCATCCGGAACAATTACCGGAAGAAGTCAGGAGTCCGGCTGGCTATCATGCTTATTTTGACCACTCTAAAATGCGTAAAGGTTATTCTGGCGTGGCTATTTACAGTAAAATTAAACCAGAGAAGGTGGAATATAGTTTAGGTAGTACAGATCATGATCAGGAGGGGCGCATGATCATTGCTTATTTCAAGGATTTTGTTTTGCTAAACGGTTACTTCCCTAACGGCGGTGAGGATCCAGCCAGGTTGAAATACAAATTAGAGTTTTATGAGCTATTCTTGAAGTTTATTGAGAAACTTCGTAAACAAGGTAAGAAAGTTATTTTTTGTGGAGATATAAACACTGCTCACAATGAAATTGATTTAGCTCGACCAAAAGAAAATTCTAATCACACTGGTTTCCTAAGGATTGAGCGGGATTGGCTGGATAAAGTTGTCTCAAAGGGTTACCTAGACACGTTTCGTCACTTGCACCCTACGGAAGTAAAATATTCCTGGTGGGATATGAAGACTTTTGCTCGAGAAAGAAACGTCGGCTGGCGCCTGGATTACTTTTTTATTTCTCCAGACTTAAAAGATAAAATAAAGAGAGCTGAGATTTTAGATAATATGATGGGTAGCGACCATTGCCCTGTTTTACTTGAATTAAAATAGAGATCTGAAGTATCTTTACTTAACTGGTATCAATACCCCATCTTTAACTATTTTTATCTGTACCTCTGAATCTATTATTCCGTCAGGATTTACATTTAGATTCCCTAGGACTCCGGTAAAGCTCTTTATGTCTTGAATTTTATTGGCAATATAGGTGGTGGTTGGCTTTCCTTTACCGGAGTAAGTTTCAGTGGCTGTGACAATAATATTGAATGCATCATAAGAGTTTGGAGCACCAAAGGCTAGTTCTCTTTTATATGTATCCTTGAATTCTTTTTCAAAACTACCGCTAATTCCTCCCAAACCCACAGACCATAAACCTTCGTAAAGATTTTTACTTGGGCTTAATTCAAAATAAATAATTGAAGTCTGATTATGAACACCAAGATCAGCCATTTGTTTAGCTAAAATATCTAACTCCGGTGGAATACTAAGTAAGGCATAGAGATCAGCCCCGCTATTTTTAGATTTAGTTATGATGCTTTTAAAATCACGTTCCCCCGGCTGAAATTCTTGGTCTGAGACAATGGTAATACCATAATCAGGTGCCAATGCTTTTACAGAATTATAAACAGCAATGATACCGGGATTGTTCAAACGGAAAATTCCTAATTTAGTTAACCTCTTTTTCTGCATTTCTGTGAGGAAAGCTCTGGAAGACGTATCTGGTGTGGTAAAGTCAATAAAATTATAATCACCTACCGCTGCTCTAGGGTCAAAAGCAATGTTGATGTGGACGACCTTAGCTTTTTCAGCAATTGGAGCAATGGTGGTGCCAATAGGGGCATATGCGTCTATGATAGCGTCTACCCTGTCTATATTTATAAGCTTTTGAGCTGCACTTGCCGCCAATTTAGCATCTACTTGAACATCTTCAAATATAAACTCATAGTCATACTTGGTATTCCCAAGTTTTTTCTGGGCCAGGAGGACAGCGTCTTTAATTCCCTCCCCAACAAAACCTTGGTTTCCAGTAAGCGGAACGGCAATTCCAATTTTTATGACTTCTTTATTCGCAGAACCTCTAGAGGTTGTAGAAAAATATAATCCTAAGATAATAACGATTATGATTCCTAATGATATAATTATTTTTTTACTCATAGTTTTTGTTTAGTTAATAATGTTTCGTCCGTTTCTTCTTTCCAGACTTGGCAATAGTTTATCACTTTTGTCTAGTATAGTAAATATGTTGTCGAATCTCGACAAAAATAAAAATAGGTATATAATGTAAGGATGTTTACAAAAGTATTTCAAGAACTTGGGCTATCAGATATCACCGGAAAGGTTTTTAATGACCTCGTGGCCAATGGTGCTACTGTAGCCAGCAAAGTGGCTGATAGAGTTGGTATCCCCCGCCCATCCGTCTATGATCATTTGAAAATTTTAATTTCTAAGGGTTTAGTCACAGAAAGAAAGGAAGAGTATAAAAAAATCTTCCAAATTGATAACGTGCAGAATATTCAGGAGCTTTTGGCAGATAAAATAAAAGTCTTGGAGAATGAAAAGAAACAGTTTGAACTTTCTCTCCCTTCATTATTACAAAAAGTGGCCTTTGTTGAGCCACAGATAAAGTTTTATACCGGTAAAGAAGGGATGAAGCAGGTCATGAATCAAATAATGTTAAATAGAAATATCGAGACAGAACTTTTTTGGCCTATGAGCGAAATGTTGAAAGTTCTTGGTCCGGAATATTTGCAAGAGTTAAACGAAAAAAGAGTAAAAAGGAATATTTTCATCCGTGCTATCTGGCCGGCTGAAAAAACTGTTGATACTGAAAAATATCCCTATTTAAAAGCTAGTGAGGATACTTTGCGTGATTTACGTCTAGCCCCAGCTGGAATGAACTGGCAGATGGGTTATTGGATGTATGAGGATAAAGTGGTTTTTCTTTCTTCAGAAAAAGAAGGTTTTGGTTTTGTGGTTCATAGCAAAGATTTTGCCAATCTCATGAAACTTCAATTTGAACAAATGTGGAAAATTTCCACAAACAAATAAGCAACACCTTATTACTTTTTAATTTCAGACACCATCCATAAGGCGCTGAATAACCCCCTCATGGTACCAGAGAATTCCTTGTTCTCAACAATGAAACCAAAGTTTTCTTGGGCCGTAGAAATAATAGCTACCTTGTTATCATAAATAAAAATTGTCTCGGCGATGTGAATATTTTCTGGAGCAATTTTGAGATCACGTTTTATATTAGTTTGATAAATATCCTCTTCTACCTCCGTGCTTTTCATGCGGATACTTTTGGCAATAATACCCTTCTCTACCCTTTGCTTTAACCATTCATCAATATAATCTTTTCCCACCATATCAATTACATCTTTTCCGGAACCAATAAATAAATATTCTTTGTCTTTTGTTTTTAAAACTTCATCAAAAACACCCTGAATAGCTTTTTGTCCAGAAAAATATCTCAAGGTCGGCCCCTCCGTTTGGGGACTAAATATTTTTAACAAATCCCCAGATAATCTTTGGGCGATGTTCATCTGAGTTTCTGCTTGCTTTTTCAGGATTTCTGGTGACTCAGCCTTATATTTTATTTTTTTAAGACTGGCCACTGAGGAAACCAAACCTTTTTGTGATAATTCATCCAAAACTAAATAGCAGGTAGGTCTTTTGATCCCTGCCCTTTTGGCTAAATCGGAAACAGAAAAAATACCTAATTCTAAAGCTCGAACATAAACAACTGCCTGTCTTTCAGATAAACCCAGAGAAACCAGCTTATTTTTAGATTCAATAAAGTCCATGTAGTTATGGTAACAAATACTGTCATTTTGTCAAAGACTGTGACAACTTTTTATAATTATAAATATATACTTATTTTTAGCCATATTATTATATATAGTGTCTTACTTTTTGACATAAATATAGAAGACTGATACAATATACTTATATTAGATTATTAATTAAATATAAATAGACATGAATAAGACTTTCAAAATTGTATTAGGTATCGTGGTGGTGATTATTATAGGACTCGCTGTTTCAGGCGTCTTTAATATAAAACATAACAATTTGGCCGTTGGTGCTGTTCTCTCCCTCTCCGGTCCAGCTCAGTATTTTGGTGAGGAGACTAAAAAAGGTATGGATCTAGCTAATCAGAATGGACAAGTGAATTTCATCTATGAAGATAGCCAATCAGATGCTACGGGAGCTATTTCAGCTTATAATAAACTAAAATCACAAGATAATATTCAGGCGGTTATATTATCTTTGAGTAATGTAGCTAATGTTGTTGTTCCACTAACTGAAAAAGATCAAATGTTCTCTGTTCAGAACCTGGTGTCTGCTAGAAAGGTTCAGGGCGAAAATTCTGTACGGTTTTTTACTTCGGCGGAACAAGAGGCTCCTATTATGGCCATCTTTGCGCTAAATAATTTGAAATTAAATAAGGTGGCAATACTAGCTAGCACAGATGAGTATGGTAAGACTTATGCGGAAGTATTTAAAACTACTTTTGAGAAAGGTTCTGGTAAGGTGGTAGTCAGTGAGAGTTATGATAAGAAAGATCAAGATTTTAAAACTCAACTAGCCAAAATAAAAGCATCTGGTGCAGAGGCGGTCTATGTTATTGGTCTTGATACTCACTTGGTAAGTATTTTCAAGCAAATGAATGAACTTGAGTTGAAGCAAGTTAAAATGACAAACTGGATAATGGCTTCCCCAAGTGTTCAGGCAAAAGTGGGTGTGAATGGCGAGGGTGTTTATATGACCACTCCAGATTATTATATTGCTGGAAATAAAAAAGTGGCCGACTTCACTCTAGCTTACCAGAAAAAATACGGTTCACTTCCAAGCGCTTATTCAGCTATTGGTTATGATATGACTGGTTTGTTCAGAGAAGCTATAAAGGGTGCAAACAATTCTCAAGATATTCAAAATAACTTTAAGAATATAAAAAATTTTGATGGTTTGATGGGTAAATTAAGCGTAAATGACAAGGGTGAGATAACTATCCCCCTCATCCCTGCTAAAATGGAAGGTGGAAAGATGGTTGTGTTGAATTAATTATTACCATTATATTAATAACAAAAAACCTCCGGAATTTTCTGGAGGTTTTTTGTTACGCTATTTATTTTACCTCAATAAACTTACTGCCATTCCAGGTTTTTACTACTTGTTTCAAGTCAAATGAGCCGTCACTCAGGTACTTATATTCTCCAGACACACCAGTAAAATCCTTCTTTAACAGCTTTATGATGGAAGAGTTTACCCCTTTAGCTTGAACAACCGCCTTAGCCATCTGTGTCACCGCATCATATAAATTATCTCCTGCGGTAGCTGGATACATATTATATTTTGCAAAATATTCGTCTAAGAAATCAGCATTTTGGGCACCAACGTAAAGTTGATTATCTAAGGCAGTGCCGGCGATTTTTATTTGGCTTGAAGCCTCAAAGTTTATTATACCAACAATCGGTATTTTCCACCCTATGTCTTGAACTTGTTTGGCAAAAATACCAATCTGTGGAGATAAGTAGGAAATAATAACATCTGGTTTTGCTGATTTTATTTTAGCGATAGAAGTTTTAAAGTCATTTTCGCCTTTAGCCACAGACTCGTTAGCAACTATCTCGTAACCCAGAGCTGGAAATGTCTTAACTGTTTGCTCAGTGTTAGCCTTTGGACCATCGGCTTGATTCCAGATTATAGCCACTTTTTTGTACTTACCTTTTATGATCAACTTTTCCAGAGCATCTATTAACAATGAAGAACTTGGAATATACCTGATAGCATATTGCTTACCGGAATTAATATCTGAGGCATTACCAAGGCCAATCATGGGAATAGCAGATTTTTCAGCTACATAAGAAACAGCAACAGAGGAACCAGAACCGTAAGTAATCAAAGCTTTTACTTTATCTACGCTAATAAGTTTTTGAGCAGCGGAAACAGCCAGCTTTGCATCCAATTGATCATCCTCAAAAACTATCTGAACATTCTCTCTTATGTCACTGGGAAGATTGGCAAGAGCTAACTCTACTGCTTTTTTACTTGCTTCTCCAGCTGTTTGGGCTGGCCCAGTTAAAGGAAGCATAACACCAATCTTGATTGGTTGAGCGATAGCATTCTCTGTTTTGTTCTTGGCGAAATATAAACCTAGACCAGTAAGAACCAAGACGATAATTAGAATCCCTAATATTTTTTTCATAATTATTGATAATATACTAATAAAACAACATAAGTAGTGTATCATGTAAATAAAAATGAATCCACAAAATTTAGATGGTTTTATATAATTTTGTATTTTGTTCTTGTATTATATAAGTATAAATGCTAAAATAAGTAGTCATAAATGATGACTTTTATGCAAAATATAAAAACAATTAACTCATTGATAGAGCTAGGTTTGGATAAACAGGAAGCAGAAATATATCTTTATTTGACCAAAATAGGCTCTAATAAAAAAGAAAACACTGCTTTTGCTGTTGGGAAAAATCTAAATATTCCCCGTAGCTCCGTCTATCTATATATTGAAAGATTAATAGTAAAAGATTTGGTCTCATCTTACAAAATAAATAATAAAAAACATTTTCTAGCCGAGAATCCTAATAGAATTGAAAAAACTTTGGATAAAAAGAAAGAAATTCTAGGTTCAATTCTTGCGGATATCAGAAATTTAGCCTTAAATCAGACTGATGATTTTTCAAACAAAACTTATAGGGGCCCGGGAAGCTTGGAAAAAGCCTACGGTGAGATTTTTGATAAAAAAGAAATGACGAAGTATAAAGATATCTATGTTCTCACTAGTACTGCTTTAGACAAGGTTTTATCTAAAGGATTTCCATTTGAATTAGATAGAGTTAAAAAAATTAATAATATTTATACTAAAATGATTCTGATTCCCGATAAATCAGAGTTGAATTCATATTTTAAAACTGATAGTCACCGTGAGGTGCGTAACTTACCAGAGGGTTCCATCTTCAATGGTTCAATTACTATTTATGGTGACAAAATGGCTTTGTTCTCACTTGAAAAAGAAGATCCCCTCTCTATGATTATAGAATCAAAAACAATTGTTCATATGGTGAAGTCTTTCTTTCTTTGTACTTGGGATCTTCTTGATAAGAATAAATAATTTCTTTCTTTTTTCTAAAAGGCTCAGCTTCTTTACAGAAGAAATAGAACATTGATTTACTATTTCTATTTAATATTTAAGATAATCTAAAAATTAAAATAGCGCCCGACATTTCTGTAGGGCGCTAAGTGGCGTATCTGAATTTTCTTTTCGATTTCATTTTATACGACGATTTCTTTAATCTATGATGAAAATCAATTTGAACTCTCAAATATCCGGTGTGGCTGGAAGCTAGTTCTTACATATAGGTGCAAACACCATATGGTAAGTACTATATTCGTAGCCGGGCTCCTCGCCAGAATCACTCACAGTAACAGTGTTAATGTTGCTGTATGAAACTAACTGGTAGCCGAGACCTTCATTCAGGGTAATCGTTGTCGACAAGAAGTCTTCAGCTTCTTTAGTCGGGCAACATAGGTCAACCGTCTTGTATGTTTCCTGGTCCATTTTCTTCACCTCCTTTCGTTTTTTCTCTTGTCTGGGAACAGCGCTCTTTCTATAGCTTAACTGGTTTAAACCCTTTTGTGAAGGATAGTTATCAACAGCCAGGTCGGAATAAATAACAAAAAATCAGACACACATGAGTCTGATTTTTTGTTTGTGTGAATATTTTAGATATTTACTGCTTTATTAATCTATTGATTGTCCATTGACCACCTATAATATCTCCAGATCCATCAAAGTCATAAGATCCTAGATAACCTTTATAGGTAAAGCCGTCTCTAAGGTAATTTGCTAAATCAA
>JBIIYK010000004.1:0-26011 GCA_044346845.1 Minisyncoccia bacterium
TTTTACTTTTATAAAAAGCTAGACCAATAAATATACCTAGTGTGGCTGAAGATATGATGTGAATAAGCATTGGGCCAATAGAGCGGAAGTTGCTAGCTAGTATGGTGTCAGATATTCTACCGTGGGATAGTGGTTCATAGATAATCAAAGCTGTTTCAATAGCCGCAAAACCAAGGGCGGAAGTGAGCATGTAGATTGAGGCGTCTATGGGTTCATCATTTACCTTACGGCGAAGGCAAATATTGTAGGTAAAAGTTAATTTTAATAGCTCTTCAACCACCGGGGCCATAATGACCACTAGAAACATTTTCTTAATATCAAAATCATAAGATGTTAGGAATTTCCAATTAGCAAAAAAACCTTGAATTTTATCCCAAAAGTCAGCTTGAATATTTAACAAATTATGTTTAAGTGAGAAATTTTCAAAAGGAATTCTTAATATATCTGGAACTGACTTTATATGCTGTGGGTTAGCATCCACTAAGAAATAGTAAATGATTAATTCAAAAAAGAGAGCTAAGAATACCGCCACCACTCCTCCACCAAAGGAAGAGAAAATAGCTGATTTTGGTTCTGGTCTTAATTTATCTTGTTTGAGCCAGAACCATAACCAAAAGGCGGCCGGCGCCAGGCCTAGGAAAAGAGCAAAAATTGGTAAATTTGTTCCACTTAACATTTTATTTTGTTTTAAAGAAACTAAACTATTGGCCAGGTTTCAATCAGGAGCATCTTTTTATCTTTGTGTGGTAATGAATCCCAAATTTCTTCGGTCACAAAAGGCATAAAAGGGTGGAGCAGTTTAAGGCTTGTCTTGAGTATTTCATACAGAACACACTGGATAGATTTTTTAGCCTCCTCATCACTACCGTTCAGGGCGGGCTTACTTTCCTCTATTATTATGTCAGCAAAGGTATGCCAAATATAATGATATATTTTTTCCGCTGCTAGATAAAATCTGTAAGCGTCTATATCGGCGGTAATATCTTTCGTCACTTCTTTTAACTCGGTTAAAATCTTTTCATCTTTTTCTAAGATAGCCGGTTTGTTTTCCAAATCAAACCCCTCACAACTAGTCAAAACAAAACGAGTAATATTCCAAACTTTATTAGCAAAGTTTTTATAACCACGGATCTTATTATCATCCACTTTACTATCAGTACCAGGGGCGGTTCCAATTACCAAAGCAATACGGCCGGCGTCAGTGCCAAATTTTTCTGCTACTTCCAGAGGATCAAGACCATTTCCGAGTGATTTTGACATCTTACGGCCCTTAGCATCACGAACCATTCCATGCAGGTAAACTGTTTTAAAGGGGATGGTGCCTAGGCAATATCCGGTCATTAAAATCATCCTATTTACCCAAAATGGTAAAATATCAAAACCAGTTTCTAGGACATCTGTTGGGTGATAGGTTTTAAAATCGGTGGTTATTTCAGGCCAACCAAGAGTAGAAAAAGTCCACATTGAAGAGGAAAACCAGGTGTCTAGAGTATCTTCATCTTGTACCCAACCTTCTCCTTTTGGGGCCTCGGTAGCGCAATATATCTCTGAATCTTTGTACCAAACAGGGATACGGTGCCCATACCAGATTTGTCTGGAGATACACCAGTCACGAAGATTATCTACCCAGTGAAAATATGTTTTACTAAAGAAATCTGGGAAGATTTTTATCTGTCCCTCTGCTACTGTATTTCTCATTATTTCTTTTAGGGTTGTCTCTTGGCCAGATTTTATTCCAGTAATTTCTGAATGAGGTAAAATAAATTTTTTATTCACAGCTATAAACCATTGTAATTTTGGAAGTGGTTCTATAATACCGCCAGTCCTCTCAGCTGTGGAAATATTTTGTTTGATTACCTCCTCCTTTTCTAAAAGTCCTTCTGATTTTAACCACTCCACTATTACTTCACGGGCTTCAGTAGTTTTTTTACCTAATATTCTCTCGTCACCAACAGTCATTTTGGCGTATTCATTTATAACCTGAACTTTGGTTAGATTATGTCTATCAGCCATCTCCCAGTCAGTCATGCTGTGCATAGGGGTTACACCCAGGGCGCCAGTTCCAAATTCTTTTTCTACTTCTTTGTCAGCAATTATTTTTATATGAATGGGAACACCACAAAATACAGTGTCATATTCTTTGCCTATATATTCCGTATAACGAGGGTCTTCTGGGTGGACCGCTACGGCTGTATCACCAACTTTGGTCTCAGGTCTCGTAGTAGAAATAGAAATAGGGAAGTCATTGGAATATTTAAAAGTGTACATTTTGGCCTCACGCTCTTCGTAAACTATTTCATCATCAGAGATAGTAGTCTGACCTTTGGGATCCCAGTTTACTATTCTGTGCCCTCGGTAAATAAGACCGTCATCATACATTTTTTTAAAAGCCGTACGAACAGCCAAATTTCTGGTATCATCCAAGGTGAAAGCTTCACGTGACCAGTCACAAGAAGCACCAAGTGTTTTTACTTGAGAGGTTATAGTGTCACGACTTTCTTGGACAAATTTACCAATTCTATTTAATAATTCCTCACGGCCAATATCATATCTATTTTTACCTTCTTTTTTATAAATTTCTTTTTCTACTTTTGATTGGGTGGCAATACTAGCATGGTCAGTACCAGGTAAATAAAGAACTTTTTTACCTTGCATCCTTTGATAGCGAACCATAATATCTTCTGTGGTTATAGCTAAAGCGTGCCCCATATGAAGAGTACCAGTGGCGTTTGGTGGTGGCATCATGATGGTAAATGGGTCCTTATGTCTTTCAGGCAGGCCTGCCTGCGCAGGCAGGTTATCAGGATTAAAAAAACCGCTTTTTTCCCACTGTTTGTAAATCCGCGGTTCTGTTTCCGTTGGGTTATAGGGCTTTAAAAATTTTTCATCCATCTGCCTATTCTAGCAAAAAAGGGTTAAAAAAACCACGGTAGAATGCTTTTTCTTAGCACGATAATAATTTTTTCGTCAAAAAATTATTTCTCTACTCCTTCAGTTTCTTGCTAGAAACTTCAATCCGTAAGGCACGAAAAAGCATTCTACCGTGGTTTTTATATTAAAGAAATTAAAGGCTGAGATTACCCACGGCTTTAAAATCTGAAGTTGGTTTTTGACCAGCTTTAATATTCATATATCCAGCCACAGCAATCATCAAGGCGTTGTCAGTGGAGGCGCTTCTTTCCGGCACCAGAAAATCTATGCCATATTTTTGACAGACTTTTTCTAAACAAGTTCTTATTTTAGGATCAGCACTGACTCCACCACCAATTATAAAAGTCTGAGGATTATGTTCTTCTATCGCTTGGCTAGCTTTACTACTGAGTACATCTAAAACCGCTTTTTCAAATTCTAGGGCAATTTCTTGTTTAACTTGATCAGTTACTTCTGGTATTTTCTTAAGAGTATAAAGTACTGCCGTTTTCAAACCAGAAAAAGAAAAATTTAAATCTTTAGAATGAATCATTGGTCTAGGTAGGGGATAAGGAGTTTTTTTGTTGGGATTTTCTGTTTGTTCTTTCTGAGCCAAATCAGAAATAATTTTTCCACCGGGATAAGGTAAGCCAAGCATTCTGGCAACTTTGTCATAAGCTTCACCAACCGCGTCATCACAAGTGTTACCAATAATTTGATACTGTAAATTTTCTTTGATTAAAACCAGTTGCGTATGTCCACCAGAAATTAAAAGGGTAACAGTGGGGTATTTTATATCTTGAATTAAAAACTCTGTTGATTTATCAGCCTGTACTTTTCTTAAGGTAGCGGCCATGATGTGACCTTCCATGTGATTGGTTGGCGTTAGGGGGATATTCCAAGCCTCGCTCAAAGCTTTAGCAAAAGTTACTCCCACCCAGAGCGCTGGTTCAAGGCCTGGTCCATTTGTCACGGCAATAGCATCAATATTTGGTCTCTTAGTGTTTTCTAAGAGTTTTTTGAGATCAGTCAAGAGTTCCGGTTCACGTTCTAAAATTTTTTCTATTTTTTTAAAACACTCGTCAGAACATAATTTTATTTCCTCCTTCTCTGGCTGATTCTTTAAACTTTCCTCTGACTCTGCTAAACATTTTTGCAGTAACGGCACTAGATTTTTGGCATGTTCTCTTTTAGCCATCATAGGGAAAACCCCGCCATATTTTTCATGGAGAGCCACTTGAGAATACAGTTGATTTCCTAGGACTGTTAAAATAGTCCCAGTTTCACTTTCCTTTGTGCTAATTAAACAAACACCAGTTTCATCACAACTTGTTTCAATCGCCAATATGTTCATTCTTTGAGAATAATCTAAAAAAGGGATTAAATCAATCTCTATTTTATAAATTTGATTACTAGTTCCAATTGTTCAGGCGTGTTAACACCCAATGCTTCATGGGCGGGAATAAAGTGTGAATTCAATTCATAACCTTGGGTTTGTGCAATGTTTACCAAATCTGTTAAATAATATTCACCGCTCGCATTTTTTTTATCAATCTTAGAAATATTTTCTAGGAGCCATTCATAATTAAAACAGTAATATGATGGGTTAACTTCTTTAATTTCTAGTTCCTTAGGTGTGGCATCTTTTTTTTCCGTATTTTTGAGAATTTTACCCTCAGCGTCTCTCACAATTCGACCAAAATCATAGAAACCTTTTCTCCAGTCCATAAAGTCTGGCACGGCCACAATTCCCAGAGTTAATGGGGAAGTATTCTGGTTAATATGGGCTTTATACAAATTGATGATTGTTTCAGATTTTACCAGTGGTTGATCACCATATAAAACTAAAATATGTTTTGCTGATGATGGAATGTGCGGAAGAGCTTCTTTTACAGCATGACCAGTTCCTAATTGTTCTTTTTGTAAGACATATTTTTGGTCACTGCCAAAATGAGATATCACGTCCTCAGCCTTATAGCCCAAGACAATCGTGGGCTTTTTGTCATGTGTTTTTTCGATTTCAGATAAGATGTAAGAAAGCATTGGCCGGCCGTTAATCTCCGTCAAAACTTTTGGTTTATCACCACCCATTCTGTTGCCCTTACCGGCGGCTAGTATAATTATTTCTAAATTTTTCATTGTAAAAAATATTTAAATTAGTCTATAGATTTAGTGTATATGGTTAATGATTAAGAAAAGATTAAATAAATTTCACCTTCTAAAGATTATAAAATTATGTTATTATGATAAGAATATGGTAGATAATTATAATCAAAATTTAGTCAGTTCACCGGTGGTTACTACTATCCCTAGCGTTTGTTCCGTTTGTCACCAGCCCATATTACCACAGAATTATTTTTGTCCAAATTGCGGGGTCAAGTTAGAGAGTGCGCCACTTTCTACCTCTATTTTGTCTCAAGTGGGAATATATCTACACAGTCTTATTTTACCCATGATTGTTTTTATAAGTATTTCCAAATGGCGAGGCTTAAAGTATTCCAAATCAAGTGATCCAAAAACCAGAATGATTGGTATTGTAGCTTGGATACTTTTGATTGCTTCCACCATCTTTTTATTTTGGCTCACCTGGTATGAGACAGTTAAACTACAAGAGGCTTTTCAAACCTCCATGAATCAATTGAATAAAGATTTGAAATCGATGGGGTTTTAAATAGGCTGAAGGGTTAGATAATAAAAGAAAGAAGCGCTGCACCCCGGAAGGTGCAGCGCTCTTGTTGAATCAAGTGTTGTTTAGGAAGTTTTAACCAGTGACGTGCCATCTTCAATTTTTTTCATGATGGCATTCCGGACTGCTATATTAAAATACAGTCTAGGCTTGATGATGCCGCAGATGGGGTCACCAAAGATGGTGATTGGTGTGAGGAACGAGGAGGGCTCCAGGTGCACGCGTTCAAGCGGGCTCATAAGCCAGGCAACGTTCGTATCCAAGGACCCCTTCATTAGCTGAATCAGTCCTTCAATCCCAGCAGGTTCTGGCCAATACTTGATTGGGCCCAGGTAGACGACCTGGAAGGAACCCGGGTCATTCATCCAGGCGGGACAACTGGCGGGAACCAGGGTTCTGAAGAAGAATTGAGCAGTCCTTGGAATGAGAGGATTTGTAGGTTCGCCAAACCATTGTATAAAAACAGAGTTGATTAGCAGACCCCCTTCAAATTCCAATTCACGATCAATGACGGTTGGTACGCCGACGTTCACGTCTGCCATTTTGTGTTGCGGACGTGGTTTGATTTCTGCACTCATTTAGAACCTCCCTTTGATTTGAATATCTGTGTAAGACCCAAAATTTCTCGTCTGATATTAGATTAGAATAGGGGAGTTGTCAAGGGTACGTAATATATCATGAGTTTCGTATTGAACTTATACTAGGATTAGGTAATCTTTTTTTAGGCACAAGAAAACCCCACAAGTAGGCCGGTGGGGCTTTCTTGCGGGGTTTGTGTGCTCGATTATTGAGCGATGTTTGTTTCCTTCGTGGTGTAAAATTTTCCATCTACCCGTGAGAGTATCTGAATTAGAAAGAAGGCAACTGTCGCAGCCAGGAGAGATCTCCATGTCCAATCAGACCAGACCCAGCCCTGAAGCCAGAGGACTATCAGTAATCCGTAGTGGATTTTTCGTGAGTTCCTGAACGCCCGGATATACAGAGGCATGATTCCCATTTCCTGAATTTGCTCTTTTGAACAAGCGCTAATCGCCAGAAAGAGCACAGAAAAAATGGAAAGAGAGAGGGCTCCGGACACGTACCCAATGACGTCGCTCCGTGACAACGCTCCAACAATCGAGACAATAACTGGAAGGATGAGCATCGTTGCGCACACCCAGTTAATATGACTCATTACCCACTTTCTCATGATTCTTCTCCTTGGTTTGATTGAGACGAAACGTAATGAACACGAATTTACTCTGTAACAACTATACACCTGAATAGATTATTTGTTAAATTATTACGTGCTTACACATTAGAATTACTCCACTCGTAAGCTTCTTTTTCTAGTTCCTCCAAGAATGAATTTTTTGCAAGTCTATATGCGGGATAATCATCTGGATAGAGTTCGTGATTTTTTTGTTTCAAATCAGAATACGCTTTTACCTTTTCTGGATGGGTTCTTAAGTAATCTCGCATCGCTATAAACTGTTTTGTCTTGGGAGCATCTTCCTCACACACGTGTATATTTTCCAGTTTTTCACCTTCTGGACTAGGTTTGAAAAAAAATAAACTGTTGGGGGCAATATAATTTTCAGCCCACTCATAGCCACTTTTTACCATCGTTTCCTTCTCCTTTTCAAAGAGTTCCATTTTATGAACTACAATTAAAATATCAATTAAGGGTTTTGCTTTCATGCCTTGAACAGAAGTACTTCCTACGTGTTCTATTTTAATAGCACTATCACCAAATACCTTTAATAAAAAATCCTTAATTATGGAGAATTGGATGGGCCAATTAGGATTGTACTCTGAGAATGAATATTTTCTTCTTATGTTTTTATCAAGTTCTTTCACCATCAAATTATATCATAAAGTTATAAAGGTTCTGAACATCAGAACACTATAGATGCTCTTAGCTGTCCTAAATCGATAATAATATTGGGCTTAATGTCTCTGATACTGAATAATCGCGTTAGGAGTTATAGATATTATCACTAACTTTTGATAGTAATTTTTTAACAAGTTTTTTGGATAAACCTGAGGCGCTGTCAAAACCACCATCTACGTGATCAATATAATCTTTTATAATAGGGTCGTGCATACAAAAACCACCAGCCCCACGTAATGCCATACCACTTTTAATGTGTCCGCTAATAATCTGTTCCGGTAATGGTTTAAGGTATACTTTAGATGTTTGCAACCCACTTGCTCTCTCACCAGTTTTTGTGTTTACTACAACCACAGCACCAAGCATTTCAGCTGGCACATTTTTGTAGCTTTGTAAAAATTCTTCAGCTTCCTTTTCATTAATGGGTTTTTCTCTTATTTTACCATCATATAAGACAACCTGATCAGAACAAATTAAAATAGCTGGTTCTTTTATTTTTGAAATTAAAGCGTCTGCCTTGGCATTTGCTACCGCCATCACTAAATCACTTGGGTTATCAAATCTAACCGCTTTTTCATCAATATCTGGTGATTCAACTTCAAAATCAAAACCAAGCTCTCGAGCAAGCTCATCCATCACTAACTTTCTTCCGGCCGATGATGATCCAAGAATAATTTTCATATAATTATATTAACATAAATTTAGCCAGAAAATTAACTATTACCGGGATCGTGAGTACACTTGTCGACCCTTACAGGAACAGTATCCCTTTCCCATTTACTCACAATGGGAATTGCTCGTAAATATGGGAGAAGGGTTTCGCCTCCCGGACGCAAGCAAAGCGGTTTGCTTGCTTAAGGTCACATAACAAAAATCGCACTTGCGTGCGGATTTTTGAAATGTGACCTTACCGGGAGTCGAACCCGGCTTCTTGCCTTGAAAAGGCAATGTCCTAACCGATAGACGATAAGGCCAATACGATATTTGTTCTCAAAGGCTTGTCCTAACTGATAGCCTGCCCGTGGGCGGGCTTTGACGGCCAGGGACGATAAGGCTTGGAGACAGGGGTTAATATAACATTTTTTGTAAAAAAAGCAAAAAAGTGGTAGTGTTTTCTGGAAGGTATATAATATTAGGAGAAATGTCAGAGTGGTCGAATGAGCCAGTTTCGAAAACTGGTAAGGGTGAAAACCCTTCGAGGGTTCGAATCCCTCTTTCTCCGCAAAGGTTGAGTAAGACGAAATCTTTGCGGAGAAAAGCAAAGTATCTGAATACTTTGCGTGAGGAATTCGAAAAGGTTCTTCCATATTTTTGAGCAATTCATATTGTGAAAAAATGGAAAACCTATACTGCTCCTGTAAGGAGCGAAACTTCCTCTTTCTCTGTTTTACTAGTTTAATCTAAAAAACATGAATGAAGAAATAAAAAATTTGGAACAAAAAGGGGTAGAGAAAGTTAAAAATATTGGTGGGGGAATAAAGAATGAGTTTTCTGAATTTATCGATTTTATCAGAAAACAAGGAATTGTAGGTTTTGCTATTGCTTTTATCTTAGGTGGAGCCATTTCACTTTTAGTGTCTTCACTTATCGGAAATATCGTTAACCCTATTCTAGGAGTTGTCCTGGGTCGAGCTAAAGACTTGGCCGATTCTTATATTGGTTTTTTTGGCGCTAAAATTATGTGGGGGAAGTTCGTAAATGATCTGATTAATTTTCTAGTCTTAGCGTTAGTAGTTTATTTTGGCGTAAAAAAGCTGCATTTAGATAAGCTGGATAAACCTAAGGTATAAGCTAGTTTGTGGCGCAATCAGCGTTGGTAGCGGCACCAGCGGGCGCTGTGGCGTCACCAAAGCCTGGAGCTGGGCTTTGGGTTGATAATTTGGCTGTGGCACACACCTCTGGCTCTGTGGTGAAAGCGCTACAAATTGTTTTTAATAAGCTAGAGCTATCTCGAGCGGATTCAGCTTGACCTCCGTTGATTACTAAGGTTGGGGAACCTTGCACGCCGTATTTACTATTATCAGCCTGGTGAACATCAAAGGGCGGGAAATTACCTTTCCAGTTTTGTTTGTTGGTAAATTGGGAGGTTACTTTAAACTGAGTATCAGCATTTTTTACACAAGAGTTTAGTTTATTCTGATCTACACCATTACTATTTAAACAGCTGGAAGAATCATCACTCTTTAGGAAGCAAGCCAGATAGGGGAACAATTTATCATTCTGTTCTTTATCTAAACAATATTGTCTCAAGTTTTCTGTCATCTCTTTTTCTCCATGCATAGCATAGTCCACAAATTTCAAACTAAAATCTATTTTACTACCAAGGGTTTGTAGAACAGGGAGAATACCTTTTTCTATTTGTGTTCCGTATGGGCAATAGCTCATGACAAATAGTTCAACTTTTGGTTTATCACTTTTGGTTATATTTGTTGGTTTTTGTTCTGCGGTATTGGCTGAAACAGCTTTGTCTGTAGAGGTAGACATCTCAAAGGTTTGAGCAAAAAATAGTTTGGCGTTTTTGGTCATATAACCATCGATTGGTTGGCCGTTTATGGTGAATTTTAATTTATATAAATCCCAACTGAAGTCAGATATAGATTCTAATTTGGCGGTAGCTTGGCCCCCAAGTAAGTTGGTGTTTACATAAGCTGTAACTTTCTCACCAGCCTTCTCTTCAGGTAAATTACCACTAGCTATTATAATGGCAAAAAAAGCAAAAGCGCCTATTATCAGGATGGCTACTATACCAGTGACAAGCCCTTGAAAGAAGATTTTATTCTCTACTATCTTTTCTTTAATATTATTTATATGTTTTCTCATTTATTTTTTTAAATTATTAATAATCAGCCTATTATAGCAGAAAAAAAGTAAAAGATAAGCTAATTTTTATAAAGTCTTGCCAAAAGTTTACCTAGGCCCTACAATGGAAATATGTCATATCAGCCGGCCAAAAAGATTTTAGCTAAATATGCTGATGTTCTAGTGAATTTTGCTTTGAATTCTGGTGCTGGGGTAAAAAAAGGCGAGGTGGTATTACTTCAGGTGCCTGAGTCAGCCAAGCCCATGCTTATGGAGTTATACAGGACAGTTTTGAAAGCGGGAGCACACCCCATCATTCAGTATATTCCAGACGGTATGAGCCGAGAGTTTTTTAATTTGGCTAATCCGGAACAGATAAGTTTTTTCCCAGCCAAATATCTAAGAGGTAAAGTTGAAGAAATGGACCATTCTATTTACATGATTGCTGATACTGATAAACATGAGCTGGAAGGGATAGACCCAAAAATGATTATGGAAAAGTCTATGTCTCAAAAGCCTTATGTGGATTGGCGCAATAAAAAGGAGAATGCTGGAAAATTTACTTGGACTCTGGGTCTTTATGGTACGAAAGCCGGAGCCTGTGAGGCGGGGCTGACTGAGAAAGAGTATTGGCAAGAGATAATCAAGGCTTGTTATTTAAATGATAAAAATCCGGTTAAAACTTGGCAGAAAATTGCTAGTGAAGTAGACAGAGTTAAAAATAAACTAGATTCCTTAAAAATAGAAAAGGTACAGATAGTTTCAAATAATACTAACCTGACTGTTGTTCTGGGTAAGAATAGAAAGTGGATGGGGGGTTCTGGACGGAATATACCGAGTTTTGAGATTTTTATTTCTCCGGATTGTAGGTATACAGAAGGTCATATTTATTTTAATCAACCCTTGTATAGATACGGTAATTTAATCAAAGATATTTATTTGGAATTCAAGGCTGGTAAGGTGATAAAAGCCACCGCTAAAAAGGGTGAGAAGATTTTAAAACATATGATAGCTAATAGAAATGCTGATCTAATAGGGGAATTTTCCCTGACTGACGGTCGAGTGTCTAAAATCACCAAATTTATGGCTGAGACTTTATTTGATGAAAATATGGGTGGTAAATACGGCAACACGCACATTGCCTTAGGTAGTGCCTACAAAGATTCTTTTCCTGGTAATCCAAATAAAGTTAAAAAGTCTGAGTGGAAAAAGATGGGTTATAATGAATCCGTTGTCCATACAGATATTATCAGCACAGACAATAGAACCGTCACCGCCACTCTTAGAGATGGGAAGACTTTAGTTATTTATAAAGACGGGAAGTTTCTAATTTAGTTTAAACCGTTAGCCTGAAAGAAAGGTGCGTAGG
Source organism: Minisyncoccia bacterium (assembly GCA_044346845.1). GTDB lineage: Bacteria > Patescibacteriota > Minisyncoccia > Phycocordibacterales > GWA1-40-21 > CAIJXO01. Next base: position 11,638 of record JBIIYK010000004.1, read on the forward strand.
CTTTGTCAGCTACTAGAATATGTTTCATTAGCCAGTCTTTGGCAAAGTCAGTGATTTCTAAAGTGAGTTTAGGTAAATCTTTATTTTCTTTTTTCATTCGATCAGAATATTCACCAGTCTTTAATCTGAAAGCGGTGTGGTATTTCATGTGATTGGCAATGTCTGAGTAAAGAAATTGGTTGAAATATTTTTCTTCTGTTGAGAGATGAAAATAGGCATAATCCATGAGCTCAGTCACTATTTTTGAAAGTTCTTCCTTAGTAGATGTTTTATTATCTAACAAATCATAGACTCGATTTACAATCTCAAAAAAGTGTTTATGTTGCTCGTCAATAACTCCAACCCCTAGCTCGTACTCTTTTGTCCAGGTAAATTTTTGCATGTTTTTTAATGACTAATTTAATATCTACCTATAATATCATAGAGTTGAAAAATATAATAGAAAAGTGTAATATGTTTGGGTTGGGCGGTTAGCTCATTTGGTAGAGCGACTGATTGACGTTCAGTAGGTGACATGTTCGAATCATGTACCGCCCACATTTGACTTACTATTTTAATGGTGGTATTTTTAATTAAGAAGGAGTTCTAACTAATAGCTAATGGGAGGTTTGAGATGAAGAGTAATAAAGATAAGGCTGTTTGCACTTGGTTTGTGGAGCCGTTAAACGAATATACCAACGAGGCCGTCTTCAGGAACCAGGAATTTCTGAGTGAGGACGGCATATATCGTGGTGTTACTTGCGCCGACGGTAAGAGCCACAACCTTTGCAAGTGCAAGGACTATTCCTTTATTCCTAAACTGATTCACAGTAAGAGTACGGATAGCAATCTGTCCTTTACTGTCTGGGTGCAGGAAGGCCAGAGCGCTATTCGTAAATGGAAGCTTGGTGGAAAACCCAAGAAAACCAAAGCAACGGTCAAAGCCTTGGCTGATCTCAAACAAAAAATCTAGCAGAGATGATCTGCTGTATAACAAAAAGCTCGACCTGGTGGTGTCGAGTTTTTTTATATTTATTTTATTTAAATTTTAAACCTTGAGAAAACGGTAGATATCCTCCACGGCCTTGACTGCATCACCAACGGCAATATTATTCTGTTTATATAGACCATCTGTGCAGTCACCAGCCGCCCAAACTCCAGCGGTCTCCGTTTTTTGGTTTTTAGGATTAACTATTATTTGCTCCTGTTCATTAAGTTTTACTAGGCCATTTTTGATGAATTCTACAGAAGGACTAGCCCCAACTTCTACAAAGATACCAGAGACTGGCAATTCCTTTATTTCGTTAGTAATTTTATTTCTATAAACCAAACCGGTTACAAATTTATCACCTTTAACTTCTAGCAAGTCCACGTTAGTAATACCAGTCACCTTGGGGTTGGCTAGGATTTTTTCTACCGTAATAGGCTCAGCTCTGAATTCACTTCTTTGTAAAATGGTAATTTTTTTAGCGTAGGCCAATAGTTGAGATACAGCTTCAAAGGCACTGTTACCGCCACCAATCACCGCTACCTCAGCATCACCAAAAAGTGGAGCGTCACAGGTGGCACAATAGACTATGCCTTTTCCTTCAAATTCTTCCGCCCCTTTTATCTGGAGTTTTCTGTGAGCACTACCTGTAGCAATTAAAATTGTTTTAGCTTGATAAGAGTTTTTATTTGTCTTTATTTCAAAAAAGTTGTCAGTTTTTATAATTTCTTTGACTATTTCTTTTTCTTTAATATCAATATCTTTGGAATATGATTTTAAATGATTTTCCAAATTTTTAGCCAGATCATCACCTGAGATGGTGGTGGTGCCGATCCAGTTTTGAATCTCACCAGAGACAGCGCTCTGTCCACGAAAATGCTCCGTAATCAAAACAGTTTTTATCTTTTTACGGGCAGCATAAACTCCAGCGGCCACACCTGCTGGTCCACCACCAATAATTGCTAAATCAAATGTATCCATAATGATATTATATATTAAACAAAAAATAGACAAGAAATTTCAATTGTTCTTTGTTTTTATTTCTTCTGTCTTCTGAGAAAAGCTGGTACTGCACCCCAGTCACTATCATCATCAAAATCACTGGCGGTAGTTTTCTTTTCTTCTACTGGTGTTGGTTGGCTGGTTTGGGTTTCAATTTTTACTTCTTTTTCTACACCTCCACTACCAAATCCGCCAAATAGTTTACCTTTTTTATCTTCCTCCTTGTTTGGTACTATGCTCTGGAAAAGAGATTTCTTACTTCCTATATCGGTAAAGCCGGAAGCAATCACGGTGATTTTTAATTCATTTTTCTTTAATCTATCATCATGAACTGTACCAAAGATGACTCTCGCGTTTGGATCAATAGACTCTGTAATAAGTTTAGCAGCGTCCTGAATTTCAAACATAGTTAAGTCCTCACCACCAGCAATAGAAAAGAGTACACCTTTAGCTCCGGCAATAGAGAGCTCTAGGAGAGGGGAACTAATGGCTGATTTAGCTGCTTCAATAGCTCTGTTCTCACCACCAGCAATACCAATACCCATAAGAGCAGAACCAGCGTTTTCCATGATGGCTCTGATGTCAGCAAAGTCTGTGTTGATGATTCCCGGCATAGTAATCAAATCAGAAATACCTTCCACGGCTTGTTTCAAGATATCATCACACATTGAAAAAGCGGCCTTGGCGGTAGTTTCTCTAGAGATAGTAGAAAGCAATCTGTCATTAGGAATGATAATCAAAGCATCCACACCTTTTCTGAGTTCGTCTAAACTCTGTTCAGCAATTTTCATTCTCTGTATTCCTTCAAAGAAAAAAGGTTTGGTCACTACACCCACGGTGAGTATTCCCATTTCTTTAGCAACTTTGGAAATCATTGGGCCACCACCTGAACCAGTTCCTCCACCGGCACCATAAGCGATGAAAACCATATCTGCACCCTTTAGAGCTTCTTGAATTTCTTCTTTAGTTTCTTCAGCGGCTCTTTTTCCTAATTCCGGATTCATTCCCGTACCAAGTCCGCGAGTAAGATTTTTACCAATGTGAATTTTTTTGGAAGCGAGTGAGTTATGTAAATCTTGAGCATCAGTATTGATGGCAATAAACTCCACTCCTTTAACTTTGGAGTTGATCATGTGATTAGTGGCATTTTTTCCTGAACCACCCACTCCAATAACCTTAATTCGTGCAAAAGCTTCTACCTCTGGTTTAATTTGTGGCATAATGAAATATGGCTGAATCCGTTTCAGCAAATTAAAAAACTAATAAATTATTAAATATCCTACGCCAATAGTAGCAAATTAAATTTTTTATGGCAAGAACTGTTTAAACCAAGAAAATACGGCTAATCCACGGCTTTTTGTGCTGGTGGCGGTACCAAAAGATATTTCTTCACCGGAGGACAAACCCCAAATACAAAGACCGTAAGCGACGGCCCAAGAAGAGTCTTTTATCTGACAATTTTTCAAACTGGTAGTAAAATTCATGGAGGCGAGTTTGGAAGGAAGTTTAAGTGTAGCTTTAGCCAAATCTTCAATGGTGGAGACACCAGAAGAACCACCGGTCAGTATTATTCCAGCTGGTAAGAGGCCACTCCGTCCAATCTTTTTTAAATGAGACTCAATCAAATCAAAAATATCCGAGAGGCGGGCAATAATTATTTCCTCTAACTTTTTTCTGGGATAAATATGTTCTTGACCATCATTGATTTTCAAATCCTCGGCTTCTTCTATTGGGATTTTTAAACCCAGGGCAATGTCATTGGTAATGTCAGTTCCACCAATAGGGAAGACTTCAAGCGAAATAGGAACATTGTTTTCAAAGACCACAATAGAAACTGTTTCTGAACCAATATTAGACAGGACACAGCCGGCAATTTTTTGAGTTTTGTTCAAGGCCACCATCGCTCCAGCTAAAGGGGAAGCCATGATATTCACTACTTCAATTCCTAAATCTTCTACGGTTTCAATTAGATTATTTAAATGGTGTTCTAGGCTGGTGATGAATAAAGCTTTAACTTCAAATTTTATTCCTTTCATCCCAATAGGCTGGCCTAAAACTATTTTACCGTCTATTTTATAAGAGATAGGAATAGTGTGGACAATCTTTTTATTTATAGAAATATTTGAAGGTATTTCACTTTCAGCAATGGAGAGAACGTTTTTTACATCTATCTCCGTGATTTCTGAATCTGCCCGAGGGATGATTATGGAGCCATGAGAAATAACGCTTCCAAGACCAATACCACCGATGGAGAGAAAAGCTCTCTTGATTTTTATGTTGGCTGATTTTTCTGCTTCGGCAATAGCAATACCCAGACTTCTGGTGGTATCTCCAGAGTTTATTATATAACCATGGCGGAGGCCTTTGGATTCAGCAAAGCCAGTACCAATTATTTTAAAAGAATCCCGGCCATCTTCGCGGACATTTTCCACCACCACAATTTTAATTTGGTAGGTACCAATATCTATTCCTACTGCAATATTTTTTGCCATAACTTTTTATATTATAGCCTAAAAAGTCTTTAGATGCCAAGAAGAAAAAAGTGTATAACTTAAATTCCAAATTTTTTACGGAATTTTTCCTCTATTTTTTCCATTTTGTCACCATGATCAAAACCCTTGAGATGGACGAGACCATGAATAAAAAGAAAGGTGATAAAATTATCATACGGACGATTAAATTCTTTCATCATTTTTCGGCTTTCACTTTTACAAATAAAAATCTCACCAGTTGTTTTGGAAAGGGGAAAACTTAAAATATCTGTTGGCTTGTTTATATTTCTATAAATCCGGTTTAATTCCTGAATTTTCTTGGCTGTACAAAAAACAAGGCTTAACTCATATTTTGAGCCAAGCACTGTTTCTTTTATTTGATCAAATAAAGCTTTAGACATTAGGAACGCTTTTGGTCTGCCATTTTACCCATTTTGATGAGTTCCAATATTTCTCCTTTTCTCTTTAAATTCTTGAGGGTATTTTTCTTGTTTTTGTAGTGTGACAAGACACGGGTAGCATAACGGAGAGAACGAACCTTTGGTAAAATACCAGAACCTTGCACTTTTTTAGTGAAGCGTCTGATTACGCCCAGGTTGTTTTCATTTGCATTCTTTGTGATTTCTACATTTATCATAGGCTGTAATTTAGCATACTATCTCTTTTTTTACAATAGTGCTGTAAAACTGCTAGATATCCCTTTTTCTTTGCACGATAATAATTTTGTCGTCTCAAAATTATTTCTCTACTCCCTCAGTTTCTTGCTAGAAACATCGGTCCGTAAGGCACGAAAAAGCAATATCCAGCAGTTTTATAGTAATTATTATCGTGCTAAGAAAAAGTTATACCTATTGGTTCTATTTAAATAACTTTTTTAGATGTTCAGCTAGGTCAGGAATATTAACAGTTTCCTGGGCGCGGGTGGCTACATCACGAATCATGATGGTATTATCCATCGCTTCCTTTTTACCCATAATTAAAATATATGGCACTTTTAACCTTTCAGCGGTGGCCATCTGCCCACCCAGCTTGTCTCGGCCTAAAGAATGGTTTATATAGATATTTTCTTCTCTCAGAATATCTATCACCTTCAGGCTTTTGTGTTTAGCTTCATCACCAAGTTGAATAAAGAAAACGGAAGTTCTTTTAATCTTTGGTAACTCCCTTTTTTCAAAATCACTCTTAAAAGATATTTTGATACCAATCATAGGTATATCTTTTTTGAAGCCAAGTTTTTTACAAACCCCGTCACTTCTAAAACCGACAGCAAGAGATTCATCTGGAACCTTTGGGTTATCAGATTTTTGTTTGATTTCAAAAACTGTACCTGAGGCATAACGTTTGTCAGAGACTAAACAATCATTAATTTTGTAGGGGATATCAAGACTTTCTAAATATTCTAAAACTTCCTTGAAACGTTCACGGCTCTCGTCAGACAAGCAGCTGATGGATTTTGGAGCATCATCTTTTATTGAACCACATTTTTCATTTTGGCAATTTAAAACCAAGAAGGGATCTTTTTTAAATAACTGACGGCAGTGGGCCTGCAGGGTATTCATATTTTTTCTATAGTAGGCAGTTAACTCACGTAAAAATCTAGAGGATGATTCTTTGTCACCCAGGCTGTTTATTTCCACATAAAGATTTTCTAGATTATTATCTTTTAATATTGCTAGGGTAGTTTTTATTAAAATAGCTTCAGAAATACTTTTTGGTGAACCAATAATTTCTAAACCAATTTTTCTGTGTTTACCAACTTTCTTCTCAGTTTCCTCGTTTATGAAACCGTTATAAGTAATCATAACTGGCTGAGGCATGATGGCCATGTTGGTGTTAAAATAAATTCTAAGAAGAGCGGCTTTTTCTTCCGCAATATTTTCTATTTCTGTATTGGAACCAATGAGGGTAATGGGCTCACCATCTTTTAGGGTTTTGGCTCGGTCCTTGTCATCCTTTTCAATCCTGGGGGTGACTATGGGCATAAAACCATAATAAACGGCTGCTTCAGTGCTCTTGTCTATATTTTCCAAATCTAAAAATTTGGATTCTTTTTTTGTTTTATTTTTTTTCATAGATTATTGTTTTTCTTCCATTTGACCAGGAAATACACTAAATTTGTTTACCGGCAAAAGTCTTAGGAAAGGCCGACCACTAAATAAATTTCTCTTTACCGGACCCCAGATACGTGAGTCAGAAGAAACCCCTCTGTTATCTCCCAAGACATAATATTCTTCAGCCTTTAAAGTGGTAGTGATATCTCCTCTTGGTAAATTTGACTTATCCATTTTGACATAAGGCTCATCAAGGGTAAATTTGTTCTTATCTGTTTCGCAGTCTGGTTTACAAATAGTAACTTTGCCGGCTTTGATTTGAACAGTTTCCCCGGGTAAACCGATTACTCTTTTAATAAAAAATTTGTTAACATCTAGTGGGTAATGAAATATTACTACCTCACCCCTGTGTGGATCCCGTAAGCTATAGGTTAGCTCGTCCACAATCAGATATTCACCATTGGCAAAAGTATTATCCATAGACGGTCCACTCACTAGGAACGGCTGAGCGATGTAAGCCCGGAAGGGGATGACGATGATAAGAGAAACTACTATTATTTGGATGATTTCACCCCAAAAACTCTTGCGGAATCTGGTGAAAGGACCCTCAAATTCCATTTCAGAGCCTGGATTATTAGTGTTTAGGGTCATATCTGTGTATTGTATTACAGAAAGGCATTTGACACAAGCATAAAATAAGGTTGTAATATTTATTCTGATAATTACGTATGCTATTATTAAAAGACTTAACAATTTAAGAAAATTTAAAAATGGGAATAAATTATATTATAGTTGGTCTGGGAAATCCTGGCGGAGAGTATGAAGGCACCAGACATAATGTGGGCCGAATGGTACTTGATGCTTTTGTGAAAAAGAATGATTTTAAATCTTGGGCTGAAGATAAAAGATTAAAGTCTTTAACGGCTGAAGGAAAAATAGGAAAAAATAAAGCTCTGCTTTTAAAACCAGAAACTTTTATGAATAAAAGTGGGGAAGCGCTTCTTGGTTTACTTAAAGATAAAAAATTAAAATTAGAAAGTAAAAAGGTAAATAATATTAAGTTAAAGACTTTAGAAAATCTGATTGTGGTTAATGATGATTTGGATTTACCTCTAGGTAAAATAAAAGTTTCCTTCAATAAAAGTTCTGGTGGGCACCGTGGGGTGGAATCTATCAATAAGGCCGTAAAAACAGAAGCTTTTATTCGTCTTCGTTTAGGAATATCTGGTGAGACCGCTTCTGGTAAGATTAAAAAACCGCAAGGGGAAGAAAAAGTGATCGATACTATTTTAGGTAGGTTTAAACCATCGGAAGCTGATGAATTAAAAAAGACTATTAAAAAAGCAGTTCAAGCTTTGGAATTAGTTATTGAATATGGTTGGGAAAAAGGCGCTAGCATGCTGGGAAGTTTGTAATAAAATAAAAACACCGTTTGCAAATTTAGCAAACGGTGTTTTTATTTTATAAATTTGCGATGTTTAATTATTCTTAATCTACATAAACAGAACAAGTGTCACTAGCTCTATTGCCATCTTCATCTTCTACAGTTACGGTGGCTCGTTTATCTCCTCTGGAGCTATAAGTTTTGCTTGGATTTTCACTTGAACTATCTAGACCATTAGTACCAGTCCACTCATAATCATAATCACCGTTTCCACCATCAACATCAGCATACCAACGAACTCGGTCACCAGTACTTGGATCGTCTGGCTCACCATAACAAGTAACGTCTAGATCATCATCATTATTATCCCAGTTGTTATTATAGTTATTGTTACAATCATAAGTAAAGAAACCGTTAACATAACACCCGTCGTTATAATTATTGTTGTTATAGTAATTATTATTATAATTATTGCAATTATAAGTGAAGACTCCGTTTATATAACAACCATTATTGTTATAACCGTCATCATTATAATCACGGCTAGTGTTGGTTATAAGGAAGACTGTTCCGTTGTTTGCTTCGTTTGATTCATAGACGGTGTTTTGTGGATCAGCATTTATAGTGATGAGTCCAGCTTTTTCATTTGTTAAATTTGTAAAACCTAAAGTATAAACAATTTTATCACCTGGTTTTAGAGAGTTTTGAATATTAGAATTGTAGATTGGGGTAGAAAGTGAAGGAAGACTTGCAGTAAAATACCAAGGGCCAGTAGCTACATCACCATCATTTCTGATTTCAAATTTTACTCCCGCCATGTCATTCCTTGAAAATTGGGTTTGGTTAGTCAACATATTTGTCCCGCCATTTAACAATCCAGTTTGAATTAAACGAAGTGCTAAGTCTGGCTTACCATAATATACTGGCTGAATAACGGTTTGAGGTGGAACATAGGTAGGAACATTTGATTCTGTAGGAGTAGTTGTAGTAGCTTCTGCTTCATCATCGGAAATTGCAATAGTGCCAACAGAATCATTGGTAATGGTTATTCGCACTACACCAACGGTTGTTACTTTAAGGGTCTCGTTATCTTCAGAAATACCAGTTATAACAAGACGAACAACATTATCTTCAGTCTCAGGTCTGATTTTTATAGAAGTATTGTTTGCTAAAAGATAATAAGGAGTATCACAATCTATAGTTTTAAGTCCCGCTGGTTCAACAGAGAATAAGTTGGCGCTAGAATCACAGGAATAGGAAACAGCAAAGAGACCAGCTGGAGTATCACCCTTTTTAAAATTAATAGTAAAATCTTCTCCAGAAGATACTATTTTCTTATCAGCGGTTACAGTGGCGTTTTCAGCTGGAACAAAGATAGTGTAAAGAGCAGCTGAGAGAGAAGAAGAAATTCCCCGCATCACCCTTGGTAGATAAGAGGCAGATATTAAAATTAATATCAAAACAAAAACCACTAAGATGGCTCCAAGCAATCCCTTAACTGTTAGATTTACAAACCAATTGTAAATTCGAGCGAATATTCCTTTGTTTTCTGTTTTTTCCATATAAAAATTATGTTATAGTATTAATAACCCTTAAACTTGCAAGAACTCTATTTATGGGTATTATACTATGATGCTTAAAAAAAGTCAAGTTAAATTTGTGATTTATTTTGTGATTATCTTTTTGGTGCTTTTCAGCCTTTTGTATTCTGTTGGTTTGATACCGGAATCATTAAAGAATAATGAAGGTGATACCGTTAGTACTTTATGGGATAAGGCTCAGAAAAAGACTGTTCAAAATGACAGCAGGAGGGGTTCATCAGTTGTAATTAAGGCGGAAGAGCCAAAGAGAATTGTTATTGATAAGATTGGTGTTGATGCTGCAGTTTCTAACCCCAGTACTACAAATGTGGCAACTTTAGATGAATATTTAAAACAGGGTGCGGTCAGATATCCTTCCTCTGGTCTTCTTGGTCAAGGCAATATGTTTATTTTTGGTCATAGCACTGGTTTAACAGTTGTGAATAATCAGGCCTATAAAACTTTTAATGGAATAAAGAATTTACAAAATGGAGATTTGATAAAAGTATATGGTTCTAATACTGTATATGTTTATAAAGTCAGAACCGTCACTTTAGTGGATCAAAATGAGGCGCTGGTAAAGTTTGATACTACTACAAATAGACTGACTCTCTCTACTTGTAATACCTTTGGGGCCAAAGGGGAGAGGTATGTGGTAGAGGCTGACTATCTTCAATAATAGCCATATAACAGGCTATATATAGGTAAAATGTTTTAGAAAGGTGTTTTTAACTTGACATTTTTTATGTTTAGGTATATAATATTAGGTAAATAGTGATTAGTTGATTTTTGGTAGTCTTAATATAGAGTGATTCAACGATTTGAATTTAACAGAGATTTAATGGTTATTTTGGTATTTTTAAGGTAAATGAATATAATTGGTTTGTTAATTTAATAAAAAAATTATGAAAAAAATAATGGTAAAAATTCTAGGTTTGGTGATTGTCGCTTTGGCGGTAATTTTGCCATTTTCTGTTATGACAAAAGTTGCTTTGGCCGCTCCATCATGTGTTGGTAAGACAATGACACTTGATGAATATAAATGGTTTAAATCCCACGGACAGGTTTCTGTGACCTTAACTGTAAATGATGAAGCTGGTAAGGCTGTGGCTCATATTACTAATAATACAGATTGTAGTATGCCTGTAGGTTTAGAGACCTATAAAATGTATGACAACATATTAAAAAATCAAACTAAATTTGACAGCAGCAGTACTGTTGTTGCACCACATACTCAAGGTGCTAAATTAAAAGCAAATATACCTGAATGTATGGTTCAGATTGATGCTTATTTAGGTAAGGGTTGGGAAAATCCTAGTAATTTAACAGCTTGGTTAATTGCTAATCAAGTATCTGGTACAGGATTACATGATGTGTCTGGTAATTATTGTAAACGAACTCCTGTTCAGCCCGCCTTGAAAGGTTCATGTGTGGCTAGCCCATCCGCGGTGAATGTTGGCGGCACAATAAATTGGACTGCCACTGCTTCTGGTGGAACTGGTTCCTTCAAATACTCTTGGACCGGAACTGATAACTTGTCTGGAAATTCTGTTTCAGTTTCTAAAATGTATTCTAATCCTGGAGCTAAGACCGGAATCGTCACTATTACTTCTGGTGGAAAAAGTATAACTAAAGATTGTAGTGCTGTAGTGAGACCGGTCATCAATCATGATCTAACCGTTTCTTGTGAGGCTGATGATTCAAATATTGATATTGATGAAGATGTTACCTTTACCGCAACTGCTACTGGTGGTAATAATTCCTACAACTATTCTTGGACTGGAGCTAGTGGTTTCTCTGCTGGTAATTCCAGAAGCGTTACCTGGAGTTATGATACTGATGGTACAAAGAGAGTCACTGTGACTGTTCAGTCAGATGGGCAGACAGCCAGTGCTACTTGTTCTGTTAATGTTTCTGATGATGAAGAAGACGACGACGATGATCTATCAGTTTCTTGTTATGCTAGTCCTCGTAATGTAGATGTGGGTGATAGAGTTACTTGGTATCCTAGAGTTTCAGGTGGGGCTGGTGATTATGATTATGAATGGACTGGTACTAATAATTTAGATAGTTCTAGCCGTTCTCCATCAAAAACTTATAACACTACTGGTAGCAAGAGAGCTACCCTGACTGTTACTGATGAAGATGGTAATGAAGATTCTGCTACTTGTTATGCTGATGTAGAGGGTAATAATTCAGTCTTGGCTTTCAGCGAGAGTTATCAAGCACCATTAGCTTCAGCTGTTTATTTGAGTCAGGTCCCTTATACTGGTGTCGCTGATAATTATAAATTATTATTCTTTGTTGGAGTGTTAACTCTTGTTAGTGCTTGGATTGCTTATATTGTAGTTTCCTTTAAAAAGGAAAGAGGGGAATTGAAATAATAAAGTTGTTATAAAGAAGCTCCAAAACTAATGTCTAAACAAAACCTCGTTCATTATGAACGAGGTTTTGTTTTTTATAGATTATAATCTTTCCTTGATTTCTTTTTGTAATCTAGCCTTTAGATTTTCTAGACTAATTTTTTCTTGCTTGGCGCCATCACGAATCTCCAAAGCTAGCTCACCACTTTCTATTTCCTTGTCACCAATGACCAGCATGTAAGGGATTTTATTTACTTTTCCAGCGCGTATTTTTTTACCCATACCCTCATCACTATCATCAAATTCTACCCGAACATTCATAGCTTTTAATTCTTCAGAAATTTTCTTGGCATACTCATTATGATTTTCTCGAACAGGAATTATTTTGACTTGGACTGGTGAAAGCCAGACGGGGAAATTTCCAGCGTAGTGTTCAATAAGAATACCCATGAATCTTTCTGGTGAACCAGTAATTGCTCGATGAACCATTACAGGGGTCTTTTCTTTTCCGTCCTTATCTGTATAAGTCAGCTTGAATCTTTCTGGCATAATAAAATCTAGCTGAATGGTGGAAATTTGCCATTCACGGCCAAGAGAATCTTTTGTGACGACATCCATCTTTGGTCCGTATATTGCTGCTTCACCAACAGCTTTAAAATAATCAATTTTATTTTCAATCAGAATTTGTTCTAGAATTTTTTGTGCTTTCTCCCAAACATCCGCATTACCAAGATATTTTTCTGGCTTGGCTGGATCCCAGAGAGATAAACGAATTTTGTAATCCATCTTGTAAGTTTCCAAAGCTTTTTTTATAGCACTCAAGACACTTACAAACTCATCCCTAATTTGATCCTCACGGCAAAAAGAGTGTCCGTCATCTTGGCAAAAACAACGTAAGCGAGATAATCCGTTTAGTTCTCCTGGTCTCTCATCACGATAGAGATTAGCAAAGTCGGCTATTTGAAGAGGTAAATCCTTGTAGCTTCTTTTTTCGCTAGCGTAAATCTGGGTATGTTGCGGACAATTCATTGGTTTCAAAAAATATTCTTCCTTAGTGTAATTAGAAACCACCTTAAACATATCTTCTTTATATTTTTCGTAATGACCAGAGACTTTAAACAATTCCGCCTTGTTCATGTTTGGGGTGTGAACCTCTTGATAACCAATTGCTTTTTGTAATTCGTTGCAGTAATTAATTATTTCCTTCCTGACAATTGCTCCCTTAAAAGTATAAAGAGGTAAGCCTGAACCAACTAAATCAGAGAAGACAAATAGGCCAAGTTCCTTGCCAATTTTTCTATGGTCTCTTTTTCGAGCTTCTTCCTGTTGTAACTCAAAGGCTACCAAAGCTTCTTTGGATTCAAAAGCTAGGCCGTAAATACGGGTGAGCATTTTGTTTTTTTCGTCACCTTTCCAGTAAGCCCCGGCAATTCTCTCTAATTTCATACCACCCATTTCTATTTCTTTCCCGGTGGTAACATGTGGACCAGCGCAGAGATCAGTAAAGTTCCCGGAAGTATATACTGATGGTTTTTCATCGTTTTTAATTATCTCTTCTATTAATTCTAATTTGTAAGGTTGGTTAGAAAAAATTTCTCTGGCTTCTTTTTCAGATATTTCTTTCCTATCAAAAGTAGGCCATTTTTTTACCAGTTCACGCATCTTTTGTTCTATTTTACCCAAATCTTTATCACTGATTGGTGCAGTAAAATCAAAGTCATAATAAAAGCCGTTATCTATAGCGGGTCCAATTGCTAACTTTGTTTCCGGATAAATTTCTAAAACAGACGCTGCCAGGAGGTGTGAGAGGGAATGTCTCATTTTTGTTAATTGTTCTTGATTCATAATATTTTTCTTTTTTAATTAATAAAACCGCCCCGACAAAAAATGAAATTTCATTTTTTGTCGGGGCGAGTCTAAATTCGCGGTTCCACCTGACTTTGGTCTTTTTTATAGATTAGCCTTGTGGTCCTTAGTTTAATCAACTTAGGATTACGGTTGGTAGCCGTAACAATCTCTAGGTATTTATATTGTATGCTGGTGTTAAATAAATAGCAAATATTGACAAACTGATTTTTATTTGCATAATTCTAAATAGAACTCTGGGTATTTAAATAAATGAAAGGACTGAAATGAAAAATGTAAGGACTATGACTGGTGTAGACTTTGCTCGGTTTTGTATCTTGGGTGAACAAGTTCCTCCGGATGGCCTGACTATCACTGGGGATGTGGTGATTGAGGGGTTTGGTGAAAACCAGAAGCTGTTCCTGGATGGCCTGGATCTCAAAAAGGTCATAATCGGCGGGAAAGTCAGGGTTTGTAACGCGGTCTTTTCTTCTGACTTGGATCTTGGCCAGTGCCAAATCAACGGCAGTTTAGTCATCGAAAATGTCATTGTGGAGGGTAATCTCACAATGCCAGTAAACAGCCCGGGATTTATTTTCAGCCTTCGGAACATCGAATGCCACGGGAGCATTCAATTCAGTGCCTCCTAATTTTCTCGGCGCTTCTTAAAATCGCCGGCTGTGTGTATGC
>JBIIYK010000005.1:0-25811 GCA_044346845.1 Minisyncoccia bacterium
CGTCCGATTACAGGATCTAATTTATTTTCCTTAGCTAATTTGGTTAAGTTTCTAGTGTATTTTAAAACTGCCTTAAATTTTTTTGCCTGCGGTATTTCTATATTATTATTAGACTTAAACTCTTCTAAGACTTTTACCACTCTCACTCTATCAATTTTGAAACGCATAAGAACGTCCCGAGCCGGACTTGGCGTATCAATCACACTGATAAAAAGATGTTCAGTTGAAATAAATTCATCTTTAAGATCTAGAGCAATCTTACCTGAAGCCTCTATTACTGAAGCTAGTTCCGGTGTTAAATATATTTGCATAGCTGGAGACGAAATATTTGTCCCAGGTGTAAGACTATCAATTATTTCCAACAAGGTATCTGTCAAAGCCATGGAATCAATTTCTAAACGATCTAGAATAGAAGAAACCATACTTTCCTCTTGCATAATTAAAGCGAGTAAAAGATGCGTTGGATTTACATGATTTTGTCCACGCTCAATAGCCAGCTCATGCGCACGCCTGATTACTTCCTTAGCTTTAGTTGTAAAATTGTTGAATGGTGGCATGTCTTAAATATTATGATAAATAAACTAGCAATTTAAAGATAACAAAAATAAACCTATCAATCAAGAAAAAGATGAAGAAACAATAAAGGCTAAATAGCACCCAATATAGTCAACAAATTCGTCACCTCCTTTTTTAACATATTTGAAGGAAGAAAGTTATATTTATCAGAAATACCAGCACTAACTCTAATTCCTACTGCCTCACCATAAAGATTCAATAAGGGTCCACCAGACAGACTGTCAGCCAAGTTTATATTAGTATTTATGGCGGCAATTTCCTTATTAGCAACACTAGTGCTTGTAGCTGTGGTGCTTGACACATCAAGCTTTTCAACCATACCTACTAAGCTAGAAACGATACCGGTTGATACGGAATTCTGGGTTTGTCCACCCCAAGCAATAACAGTTTGACCAAGTTTTAAACTACTGGAATCAGAAAATGATACGGGTGTAAAATTAGTTGAATCCTTTTCATTTTGGACTACCTTTAAAAAATAGAAACTATCAGAATCTTTTTTAGGTAAAACTGCCACTGTGTAAAACTTATTATTATCTAAAGTGACAAGATATTTACCTCTAGTATCAGCAAAAACATCCCCAGTAGCAATCAATCCATCTTTTGAAACAACCGTACCTAGACCAATAAAAACATTTTGCTCTACATCACCAGAATTAGTGACATTTGTGTAGATTCTAACAACGCTGTTCTTATTCTTATCAACTGATTCAACAATCTTATCATCTTCCTTTACAACAACAGTTTCTCTAGTTATCACCGCCGCTGAATTATTGGAATTTGTCGGTGGGTTTACCACCTTTTCAATTGTTCTTTCAACCACACGGTTAATGGTCTGAGTTACTCCAGGAGGAGCCTGATCCATAAGTGCCACCGTTACAATTCCGGTAGCTATAGAAGTCACAAAACTTACTAGCAATGTGATTAAAACTATTTGTTGCTTATTTAGTTTCTCTATATCCATGCCTATATTATAAAGCTTATTTCTAAATATGCAAGAAATTTAAATTAAATTTTTCTTAAGTTGTTTTTGAACTATATTTTTAAGAGCTGACACCGCAAAATTAATGTCTTTTTTAGTTATATTTGAAGCTAATGAAAAGCGTAAAGTAGATTTAGCCACTTCTTCGCTCTTACCAAGGGCCCGAACCACATATGAGCCTTCATCAGTTTGATTACAGGCGCTTTTAGTAGAACAAACAATCCCAGCCTCATCTAAACATAACACTGTAAATTCTGAATCTACTCCAGGAATAGAAACATTTAGATTATTTGCCAACCTGTTTTCTAAATCACCATTCAAACAAACTCCTGGAACCTCCTTAATAATTTTTTTCCAAAAATAATCCCTAATAACTTTTATTTTTTGAGCTTTTTTCTCAAAATCTTTTCTAGCTATTTCCAAAGCCTTAGCCAGCCCTACAACCAATGGCACATTTTCTGTTCCCGCTCGTAAGCCTTTTTCTTGCCCGCCACCAAAAATTAACGAAGAGACTTTTACTCCATCTCTTATAAAAAGCATTCCCACGCCTTTTGGTCCAAATATTTTTTGAGCATCTAGGGTCATGAGATCTACACCAAGCTGGTTGATGTTCAGATTCAAAAATAAACCAGCCTGACTGGCATCAGTGTGGAAAATTGGAAAACATTCCAGTTTTTTATCCTGAGTTTTATGAATGGATGAAAATTTTCTAGCATGTCTTATCTCTTTGGCAATATCCACAACAGGCTGAATGGTCCCAATTTCATTATTGGCGTAACCGATAGAAACCAAAACAGTGTTGGGTTTAAGCATTTTTCTTAAATCTTTAGAATCGATCAAACCGTTTTCCTTAACCGACAAATAATCTACTTGGGCTCCCCTTCTCTCCAACTCCCTAAAACATTCCGCCACAGAACTATGTTCAATATTACTAGAAATAAAATGTAAATCAGAAATTTTTAATCCAGATTTTTCTAAATTATTCGCCACACCTAAAATAGCCAAATTATTTGATTCCGTACCACCCGAGGTAAAGAAAATTTCTTTTGATCTGGCTGATATCAACTCAGAAATTTTTGCTCGTGATTTTTCTACTACCAAACAGGCCTCAATCCCCATTTTTGTAATAGAACTGGGATTGCCAAAAATCTCTGTCCAATACGGTTTCATGGCCTCCCCCACCTCTTTTCTCACCGGGGTTGTGGCAGCGTTGTCTAGATAAATTATTTTCTTCATTTGGTCATGATATATAAAAGACAAACACTTTGCAAATCCCTCCAAATACTGTATAATCCTTAACTGTATGAATCTTGAAATATACATCATTGCTGGTGGCGTTTTAATCATTATTATATTGTTTATTTGGGTTATTTGGCTTCAAAACAAGCTTGGTAAACTCCTTATAGGCAAGAGTAAAAACCTGGATGAATCCTTTGATTTACTCAATAGAGAAATAACTGAATTAAAAAAATTTAAAGTCGCCGCTTTGGAGACATTTAAAAATAATGATACTCGCTTAAAGAAAACCATTTCTGGCGTAGAAACAATTCGTTTTAATCCTTTCAAAGGTGAAGGACAAGGAGGTAATCAAAGTTTTGCCACTGCCTTTCTAAATGAGGAGAAGAACGGCGTAATTATTTCCAGTATGTATTCTAGAGACCATATCAGTATCTTCTCTAAGCCAATTAAAAACTTTATTTCCGAATATGAATTGACTAAAGAAGAAAGAGAAGCTATGACCAATGCCAAGGAGTCTATGAGCACCAAATAATCACTCGAATAAAATCGAGGCAAGCAAAACAAATGAACGTCCTTCGTTTAAATTTCAACCCTAAAAAACAATATGAGCCAAGAGAACGCACAAAAGAAAATAGAGCGTCCACCCGTGATTTGTATCATGGGGCATATTGATCATGGCAAAAGTACTCTCCTGGATTACATTAGAAAAACTAATATCGTAGACAAAGAAGCTGGCGGAATCACTCAAAAGATTTCTGCTTATGAGGTTATCCATAAAGGCAAGAAAATTACTTTCCTGGATACACCTGGTCATGAAAGCTTTGCTAAAATTAGACAAAGAGGCGCTAGTGTAGCGGATATTGCCGTCCTAGTAGTTTCAGCTGAAGATGGTGTAAAGAAACAAACACTAGAAGCCTTGCAATGCATCAATGAGGCCAAAACACCCATGATTGTGGCTATAAACAAAATTGATAAACCTGGAGCTGATATCGAGAGAACGAAAGCCAATCTAGCCGAAAATGAGATATATCTAGAGGGATATGGAGGCTCTACCCCATTTGTCCCCATTTCTGCTAAATTTGGCCAGGGCGTAGATGACTTACTTGATTTGATGTTATTAATGGCAGAAGTTGAAGAACTCAAGGGCAACCCAGAAAATAACGCCGAGGGAGTGGTGATTGAAACAAATATGGATAAAAAGAAAGGCATCTCAGCCTCTATGATTATTAAAGATGGAACTATAAAAAGCGGTATGTTTGTAGCTTGTGGCAATGCCATAGCCCCAACTAGAATTCTTGAGAATTTTCTTGGTAAGAAAATCACCGAAGCCACTTTTTCCTCCCCTATTAGAATCACTGGTTTTGACACCTTACCAAAAGTTGGAAATAAATTTATGACTTTCACAGACAAAGAAGGCGCTCTTAACTATATTTCTTCATATCAAGAACCTGTTCTTAAAAAATGTGCCGTATCAGAAGAAGAGGCTGAAAATACTGGAACAATAAACGTCATAATAAAAGCGGATGTAACCGGATCCATAGAAGGTATTGAGCATGAATTAGAAAAAATAAAGACTGACCGAATGAAAATAAAAATTGTTCATTTTGGCGTTGGTGATATTACCGATAATGATATTCACCTCCTGGGTGGTAAACCAAACTCCTTGGTTTTAGGTTTTAATGTCAAAATTGATCCCAAAGCCTTGGCGGGAGCAGAAAAATCAAATATTCAGATAAAAACTTTTGACATTATTTATAAACTAACTGAGTGGCTGACAGAAATGGCTTTATCAAAAACCCCAAAGATAAATGTAGAAGAGATGACGGGGCGGGCCAAGGTCCTCAAATTCTTTAGTGCGGTAAAAGACAAAAATGTAATTGGCGCCAGGGTGGAGGAAGGTGAGATAAGGATTGGTGATGAGATAAAAATAATGAGAAAAGAAATAGAAGTGGGTCGGGGTAAAATCAGAGAGCTACAACAAATGAAAGAAAAAACGAGCGAGGTTAGGTCTGGAGTTGAATTTGGTTGTCAGTTACAATCAGACATCGCTCCCCTGCCTGGTGATAAATTAGAAGCCTTTAAAATAATTCAAAAATAATATGACCACAACATTCAAAGACGAAAAACTAAAAGATCAAATTCATAAATGGGCCGCTGAATTCCTACAGCGAGAGTCAAACGGCGCCTCCCTTATAACTGTCACTGACGTAAAGATTGGGCGTGAAGCTAAAGAAGCAACGGTTCTTTTTACCGTTTTACCTGAGAATAAACAAGAGGTTGCCCTGGAATTTGCCCGAAGACAACTAGGCGAATTTAGAGATTTTATGAATGAAAAAGTCAAAACTGGCCGAATGCCCTTCTTTCATTTTGATATTGACAGAGGAGAAAAACACCGCCAAAAAATTGACGAACTTACAGCTTAAGGTCATTTCTTCTTTTAGAAATGAAACTTTTATGCTAGTATTTTACCTGTTGGCCTGGTAGCCAAGTGGTAAGGCAAAGATCTGCAAAATCTTTATACGGCGGTTCAATTCCGCCCCAGGCCTCAATGATAGCAAATAGCTATCAGAAATTAATTGCCCGGATGGCGGAATGGTATACGCGCACGACTTAAAATCGTGTCTCGCAAGGGATGTGGGTTCGAGTCCCACTCCGGGCACCAAAAAATCAGCTTTTGCTGATTTTTTAGTGACTGGAGAAAAAGGGCTGGGCAGCACTTTTATTGGGACTCGAAGCCTGTTTGAGATTTTTTAAAGTTTCTGAACGTCTAAAAAATCCAAACATGGATACTGTCCATGTAACGGAAGAGTTCACGTCTGTTCTTCTTGATTTAATTAGCATTTTCTGTTATTTTATATAGGTTGTTTAAAGACAATAATCCGCCCATAGCTCAGCTGGTAGAGCAGATCCCTCTTAAGGATAAGGTCGTAGGTTCGATTCCTACTGGGCGGACAATAGAAATTTATGAAAATTTTTATTGTCCGAACAAGCAAGTAAACGACTTTACTTGTGAGTAGGAATCGAAAAGGTTCTCCCATATTTTTGAGTCCATCCTATCCTATGGAAGGATGAAAAAATGGGAAACCTATACTGTCCATGTAATGGAAGATTTCCTACTGGGCAGATAGAATAACGCGCGGGTGGTGAAATGGCAGACACGCTAGCCTTAGGAGCTAGTGCCGCAAGGCATGGAGGTTCAAGTCCTCTCCCGCGCACAACCGACAAAATTTAAAACTTTTATTGAGTCTTAGTTTTTAAATATTCCTCCAAATCCTCTTCAAATTTATCCATACTTTTTTCTATAAGCTCATCAAAGTCAGGCGCAACATTGGTATGTTCATCACCAAAAATTGCGGCTAGTTCTTGACGCTGAGATTCATTACCAAGAAGAATAGCGGAATACATATGCTCTCCAAAACCGTGTTCCGATTCATTAATTTTTAAAAACTTTTTTATGTTTGCTGAATTACCATGTGTATCACCACCGTCACCAACGAAATAGAAAGCAGAGGCATAGTCAGGATATTCTTCAACTAGTTTGTTCAACTCGTTAGCCGCCTTCTTAATACCATCAAGCATATTAGTACCTCCTTGAGTAAATAGCTTTTGCATCAGCCGAACTTTTACAGTTGACTGTGCGCCATCCTCAAAATTATATCGATTAGGGGAATCATAATCTTGCTTAAAACCTTTGATTTCAGTTACAGAATCAGAAAAAGTATCTATGGAAAATCGAATATAACCAAACGCCCGGGAAACACGACTGAACAATTCAGAGTAAAATATTAAAAGTTTTCTTGCTTCTTGTAATTTTTCTCCGGCCATAGAACCAGACACATCAACCAAGATAGAAGCCATGAATCTAGGTTTAATTGATGACTGAATTTCCCGAGGATTTTTAACTGTCCCAAAAAGTAAATTCCTGGTTTTCATTACCGCTCGGCGATTAAATGCTCCTTGTCGAGTCAGTGAATCCTCATCAAATCCAACCTCTTTCTGCCTTGGTAAACGTTCAGCAAAATACTGAAACCATTTATCAACACGCGGTGCAACCTCCTCACGTATGTCTTCGTACTCGTTATAAACTCTATTTTCTTGTTCAACTTCTTTCTGAACTCGATCAAGTTCTTCTAGTTTTCTTTGCTCAAGTTCTTTTATTATCTCATCTCTCTTTTTTTCATCCATAAAGCCATCTTCAACCATTTTATCAAGCTCATCTTTAATTTTATCTTTCATTTGATCCTCTTTTGCCTCTAGCTTGTCCTGGATTTCTTTTTTTAAGTCATCAAAAAGATCACTCTCTTTTACTTCTTTCTGAAGCTCAGAAAGTTCTTTAAACTTTTCGGCATTTTGCACCTTGTCATCAAGTTGCTGTTTTTGCTCAGCCATCTTTTCCATTTGCTCTTTTGCTTCCTGCAATTGTGATTCTGACTGTTGCATCTGACTGTCTGAAGAATCAGGCATTTGGTCTAAGGGATTTCCGGATTCAGAAGATTTTCCTTGACCTTGTTGTTTTTCCTGTTTCTGGTCTTGCTTTTGCTGATCTTTTTTTTGACCATCTTTTTCTTCTTTCTCTTGTGGCTTATCAATACCACCGTCCTGTGCTTCCTCGGCAGACTCTTTTTCTGATTTCTTATCGTCTTCACCAGACTCTTTTTGATCTTCAGGTTTTGGATTTGGTGTAGCATCAAAGCGTCTCCACGTCTTTCCGTCCCAAATTTCTGACCAAGCATGACCAGTGCTCTGGGTTATAGCCGATTTACCATTTTCTGCACCTTCAACCTTATGTCCAGTCACCAAACGCGCGGGAACACCCGCCTTACGCATCAGGGCAATAAACATGGTATTGGCAGAATAGCATTCCAAATATTCTGACTGGTCGATATTTTGAAGATAATTATCACCATTGGATTCACTTCGCAATTTATATTGCAGGGTTTGTGCCTTCTCTAGATCTCCACCACCAGGATAAAAATGATTTGCTAAAATATATTGCCTTACCTGCTCAGCTTTTTGTATAGGTGACCCTATAAGCTTTGAGAGAACTGCTTCAGATTTTGCTGAAAGTAATCCACGATGAAGAAGAGCTATATCTTCCGGAATTGTTTTACCAGGAAAAGGTGTTTGCTCTGATAAAAAATCTATTGAAAATGAACCTTCCCCACTAACTTCTAAATAAAAACAACCATTTTGATCACGTTTAACTTCTACGTTGGCCCCCTTAACTTTTAGAGAGGAAATATCTAGGACATAACCATTCGGAAGTGGCAGAGATTTAACTCCACTATCTAAAATCCCCGAAATCGTAGATCGATCTTTACCGATAATAGAAACGCTGTACGGTGAAAGTTGTTTTTTCTTGCTCCATGTTTTTGATTCAATATCATAATAACTTTTTCTTCCACTAGCATAGTATCCACCAAGAGCAGGATCAATTTCAAAAATTGGTCTTACCTGCATCTTTTCTTTTGATTCACCTGGTGATGGTGGCGGAGTGTGATATTCATCCTGATCTTCAGGAGGAATAGCAGTATCTTCTGGAGAACCTGGAGGAGCAGACTGTTCTTGATATTTCTCAAGCTCTCTTTCAAGCTCTTGCATACTTTCACTAGGTTCACCACTCTTCACCTCTTTCTGAATTTTTGGTAGGCCTTCCCGTACTGAATCAGTGAGTTTTTTATACCCGCTCTCGTCTCCTCTTTGTATGTATTCTCGATAGGATGATTGGAGGTCTTCAAAAAGCTTACGCTCGTCTCCTGAAAGTTCAGAAACAACACGATCTCGTTCTTCTGTACCCACCAAACCCATGTCCTCACTTAACCAATTAACCTTCAGTGCTTTTAATACTTTTTGAGATCTTGGGAGATTCCCCATATTTTCAATTGTAGTGTCTGCTTCAGTTCGCAGGGCTTCCTCCATTTGTTTCCGGCCAGTATGTCCATAAGAATCCATTACTTTCTTTTGAACTCTTGCTTGAGTAACATCACTATAAAGGTTATCCAAATCATCCAGAGGAATATCATGACCGCGCATCCCTTCAACAAATTTGGCAAACCTAGGATAGTCGTAGTGCGTGATAAACGCTGAAAGGTCTCGAATGCGCCCACTAACCTTTTCTAAACCCTCTTTTTCAATATCTTCCGCATTATAAAAAAGTGCATCTGGCTTGATATCATGTGCCACTTCCTCAGCGGTATATTTACCGTCCAACAATCCCTGAAGTTTTTCTGCCCGAGTTGTCTGATCTACTGGATAATGCAAAGACCAGTCCTTACCGGGAAGAACTTTTAATCTACCTTCCGCAGCTTGTTCAGCTAAAAAAAGCATCTCACGAGTGAGTTTTGATGGCTTCGCCTTCACTTGCGGAGGCGACTCATGAAATTGACCGGGGCGTTCCATATATTTTATACTCTTACACGCTTCTTAGAAGTCCAGGTATTCATTGCGGTACGAATCTTGTCCTGATCTTCTTTTTTATCGATATGAGTTAGGAAGTATTTATCAAGAAGGTCTCGAGCTACACCTTCTGGATTAGCCGTTGCCTTTTCTTCAGGAGTCATTTTACTAAGAGCATAAGCTGCTCGACGCAATTCTCGACCAGTAATCGGCTGAGTAACTGGTAGTGCGTTTCGTGCATCACGGCTCTTCTCAAATATTTTAATAAAGTTCTCTCGGAGACTATTAGCAAACTGCACAAGAGCCAAAGAAGCATCTATATCAAACTTCTGTGTTCCTGTTGGCTCTGGTGCTCCATTGTCTATGCCGTTAATATATTTGTCCCACATTTTCACATACTCATTGTGTTCCAAATTTGCCTCGTATGTTAGATCAGCTAGAGAATCAATACCTCGAGCCATACGTAATGCTTCAGAAGCATCGTATGGTGGGTTAGGGTTTTTATCTCCCTCATCAGCTTTGCGTGTAAGGGGTGGATAACCAATTTCCAATGAGACCATACGGCTTCTAGTAGCAAATTGAGGATCAAATGTTCCAGGATAGTTCGGGTTCATAGAACCGACCAACAAAACATTTGGCAAGGCCCGAATAGTTTTACCAGAACTTGTTTTGAGTGTTAAAGATCTCTTTTCATCCATAAGAGCATGGAGGAAAATCTGCGCCTGTTCAGGCATCGCATTAAATTCATTGAAGTAAACAATCGCTCCAGGAGTTGTAATACCGTTCAATACAGCTGAAGGTACTTTAACTGTTTGTGAAGCGCCGTCCTTAGATTCCAACATCACGTCTTCTGATAATTCAAACTCGGTAGTCCATTTTGTTCCATCGATCCCAAAGTAAGGACGGTTAGTGAGAGAGCTAAACATTTTTATACGCACGTCTTTACCTGTACCAGCGTGTCCTTTCAAATTAACTAGCCCCTCCTGTAAATCCAATTGCATCTTTAAAGCTTTTGCCATTTCAGACAAATCAGTTTCAGTTTGAGGATCCATAACCCAGTGACTTTGCCATTCAGGAACAAAACCTTTACCATTTGTGTATTCCGCATCTGGCGCTGTTTTTATTTGATCAACGCGTCTTAACAGAGGAATATGATGTTCAGCGGCAAAAGTACCATACTCTTGAAGTTTTTGTTTATATTCTTCTTGCCAAACATTATCTACTTCTGAAGTTCTGTCACCAATTTTTTGTCGTCTTGAATAAATTTCCTTAAGAGCATCTCTCTTCTCTTGTAATTCCTGCCTAAGAGTGGATTTTTCACCCTGTGACCAATCTCCATATTCTTTTTTAAAATCTTTAAATTCTTTAGCCGTTACATATGAAGGAGAGATAGATTCTCCGTGATAATTTAAAAGACCGAGGCGCCATTCATTTTCATTTTGCCATCCTTCATAAAGTCGAACTTTTTCTACCTTACCTGTAGAAGTACGGATTGCAACAGAAATGTCACCTAGGATGTCTCCGGCCTTAACTCCTGGACCATGTGTCTTTGAGTCTTCTTCAAATGCCACGTCAACCTTACGTTCTACTTTTTCTTTAACTTTTGCTTCCCACTTAGGAAAAGCCGTATCACCAAACATAACCATTTGTTGGCCTGTTTCTGCTACCTTAGTAAGCGCCCCGCGCTCTATTTCTGTTAAGGTGTTAGAGATTCTTACTTTTAAACCTCGCTCTAATTCTTTTGCTAAATCAGGATTGTCTCCAGCAAGCCCAGCAATTTCATTTTCCAATGTTTTCTTGGCCTCACTTGAAGACAGATACTGTTCTGCTTGAGTTCGATTAGTAAAACCTTTAGTTCTTAGACGCTCAATCAGGCCATCAACATCCTGGGCTAAAATATCTACTGTTGACCCTATTCGCTCTGAAGCTTTTTCTCTAACTTTTGCATATTCTCTTTTAAATTTATCCTCAAATGTGGAGGCAATAGTCTGTAATTCTGTGCGCGCCGCAATAATCACCTTATAAGCCTCACCTGCTTCAAGAGGAACATCTTTAGCCAAAGAACCTAAGTTTGATTTTAATTGCGGGTATCTAAACTCAAGCCAGTCATCCATTTGTGATTTACTAGTAAAACTTTCAAGGTCTGCCCTTGTTCTTTCAATCAGTCCGTGAATATCCTTAGTGATTTCTCCCCCACGTTGTCGGAAAAGTTCCAAGGATCTTTGCTCTAGCTCTGCCGCCACTTCTCGTATTTCTTGTCGTAAATCAGTTTCTAACAACGCCTCACCCGCTCTAATTTTTTCCATTTCAGCACGTGCCTCTGATACAGACGTAATAGAAAGTCCACTTGCTAATATTGCCCGCACCGCCACAAGAGCTTCTCGAGCACCCATAGCCGCAAATTCTTTTTCCTTTACTTCAATAGGACCCTCAAGTCCGGCAATAATAAATTTGATCTCCTTCGGTTTGAGTCCTTGTTGTTTCAACATATCTGTCAGCTTATTAAAACCTTGTCTAAGCTGTTGAGCACCCTCTGGGGTAGTTATTTTTGCAAGCACTTCAGTAAATTGTTGTTCATACTGAGCTCGAAGGGGGTCCAGATATTCAAGTCCCTCTCCACCATTTTGAGCCGATGCTTTTTTAGAGGCTTCCAGCTGAAATATATCAACAATCTTAATTCCTTCGGCCAACTTTGCCACTCTTTGTTTATCAATTTCTTGAGACAGCTGATCAAAATTTGGCTCCAAAATAACGAGGTGTCCGTCTTTGTCTACGGCCCGTATCCTACCAGTTGCATCAAAATTTACATGAGATAATTGAGGGATTCTTTTAACCTCCTCCAGACCATCCTTAGTTACCATTACAAGGTCTTCTTTGGAATAAAATAGAAAAAAGTTTCCGGAAGGATCGAGTTGTAGATTGCTAACACCCTCATATTTTTGTGGAAGTTCAGCTGAGATCACTCCCCACGTATTTGGTTCTGCGCTTAGATCAATCTGTTTGATATCCCTAGGATTGCTACTTTGACAATAATAAATAATATTAGGATTTATTGGATCGACTGTTATATTTCTTTCTATAGACGGAGTATTGTCTGAGAACAGGGGTGTTCCTTTTACTTCTTCATTTTTTACAATATTTATACCAACATCAGTAACAAATGCGGAATATTTTTCGTTAAGTTGTTTATAGCCCTCATTCTCACCAAGAATTTTTTCAGCATACTTAATAAGCTCAGGAGGTTGTGGTTTTGATGGATCAATTCTCTTCCAGTCACGGGGGGCAAGAACTACACCCCGTTCACTTTGAGTTTCGAAAGCAATATAAGTACCTTGCCTAGAAGGTAAGATAATGTATTTCCCTAGAACAATCATGTCAGAAGGAAGAAATTCTTCTTTAGTTTGATTAGAAAGCGTAAAATACTGTCCTGCCGCCGCTAGTTTTTTTTTGGCAGGGCCTCTTATTTCAAATGGAACTTCTGATATTTTCCTTTCTTGCCCGTCGAGACTTTTATCCATACCAATATATTTTCTCCCAACCTTAATTGCCAGGTCATCACTCTGCCAATCAATAATAATTTTTTTACTATTATGAGGTGGCTTAAAGTCTTCAATTTTTTTAGCATCTTCATCAAAAATGATAATCTCATTTGAACCTTCAAGGGTAACGATTGTGTAGTTATTCCAAGGACGAACAGCTTCTATTTTTAACTTTTTACCTTCTACACCATTAATGGGTTTTTCTGATTTAAGCAATTCAGTCAACTCTAACTCAGGTAGAGGTCCACGGCGTAGTTCTTCTTTTCCTAACTTGGCGCCTGATTGTCCTGCAGTTACTTCTGATGTAATTCTTTCCATATTGTTTATAATTTAATTATTATTTTCAGAATATGCCAAGCTAAACGCTTGGCATATTCATATAGTTTTGTTGTTATTATCCTTACAGTATATGAAATATCCAACAGTTAGTCAAACAAAAATAATGAGTTCTTTTCTAAAATTATCAGCTGTCATTTTGCCAAAAGAAATCAATAAAATAAGCACGGAATTCCCCTTCTAAATAGACAGTTTTCACAAAAATTTGACCATACTAGTCACACACAAACCCTAAAATCCCTTATAATAAAGGGTTTTTAACTATAAACTGAGTTCTAGATAACTTGACTTTTTGCATAGAATGTGCTAGTATTAACAGCAGAAGACTGGGGTAAAATTACTTCAGTTAAGGGGAAAGTTTCCCCACCAGATCTTTGACAGGTTTGGAAACAAAAAGTTAGAAAAGTTGGTAGCGTCTAAAAAACGCAGAAAGAAGGAACGTAGACATGGCAATCAAAGAAATTAAAATATTTCCGGAGACCGAGGCGAATACATTCAAGACTAATTTCGAACAGAGGAATCATGACGAGATGCGTTCAAATCTGCTGACGAATATCAGTATCTGGCTCATTAGCCTTATCCTGATATTTATCATGACGAGTGTTATTATGGGTTTGACCACCTGGTCAGCTATAATAACACTCGTGGTCTGGCTTGGTGCCATTGGGTATTTCATCGAGACGTTTTCCATCACGGTGCCCGCACTGCAAGTGTGGGTAGCGACGGATTACTTTCGAAAGGATCCAGAGAAGAAACTAGTGGTCTACAGGACCGGTTTCCATCTGAAAAAACCCTGGCATACGGTGGATGAGAGCAACAAAATTGATTTGCGAAAACAAATCACAGTTGCCTCCATGGATGGATGGGGATGTACGTCGCAAAACGGTTCGTTCCTTAAAACAACGTTCAACCTATCGCACAGTCCAGCTGAAGAATTTGCCACAGATTACATACGTTGGCCAGAAAAAGTACGAGAAATTAAAATTCGTACGGCCGTGGAAGAGATTCTCTCTACCAAGTATGCAGTTCGAAGTGCAGACGACATAATTGAGCACCAAGATGACATAAAGAAAGAAGCATCAAAAATCTTCGGTGGCGATGATCAGCTGAGTGAATTGGAAAAAACACTTGGAATAAGGATCCTGGGGCCGACGATATCAGCGATTAAGATGGATGAGGAAACACAGAAAGCTAAGTCGGCATCCTTAAAGGTTACCGCCTTGGTTGATTCGGTCAAGACGTTAGTAGGTGCGTCTGACGGTACCATCAATTCAAAGGAGGCGGCGGATATTGCTTCGGTTGTGATGGGGTTCAGCACAAGGTCTCATGTGAAGGTGGAATACGACATCAAAGGAGCTGACAATGCCACGAGCCTCTGGCTTGGTGGTGGTATTCCAGGTGCTCCTATCGTGCCTACTGAAAAGAAAGAGAAAGGAAAGTAAGTGACAACGACGAAGCTGATCAAGATTATCATCGGAGCGATTATAGCTCTTGTGCTCGTTATCTCCATTTCCTCGCGTGTACGAGGGTGTGCGAGGGATAAAGAGCAGCTCGAAAGAGTCGCGAAGGCACAAGAAGCCACGGCAGTCACCCAAACCGTTCAATACGAATGGTATTGGGAACCTCCACCCGGGCAATTTGTCCGGGGAATGAATAAGGGCGGACCATTTGTGGCCGAGGTGGACATCCAAGCAGACGGTGATCTCTGGGTGAACATCTACTATACGGAGTACCAAAAAAAAGAGGTAACCAAGGTACGCTTGGGTCAAGTTAGCTCTAAATCATGGGAAGGCCCATGGGAGCAGAAAAACCCACAGGATGAAGGACGATGTGATCTTCACGAGATATCGTCTGGAGTCTGGTCAGGTACGATGACGGGTAAAGCTGGCATACCAGCTTTCTGTAAGCTCATCAAAAAACAGAAATAACAAAGTTTCCAAACCTATAGAAAGGTAGAGTCGGGCATTCACAACTTGTGGTGCCCGACTTTTTATTACCCAAATATTCTATAAGCGGTTATGCCTTCTCATATAACTATGCTATCTTGGTAAAAGATAAAAAGAGGAACTTACCTCTTAAGGATTGTTCCTTGACAGGTTTGGAAACTAAGTTAGTAAATGTTTGAGACGCAATGCGTCAGAAGGGTTGGTTGAAATGAATGTTATCCTTTTTCTCACGATTAATACCGTAGCCTTGGGAATACTGCTTTGTGGACTGTATCTGTTAGGAAGGGTTTTTATTCCTGAATTAGCCGAGGCGGATTCTTTCTTTTCTAGCCCTAAATTAGGCCGAATCAAAGCCAAAAGGCGAGGCGGTAAAATTATTGGTTTTATTGATAACCTTGTTGGAAAAAATAGGTCTGTTAATAAAAATACCGGTAAAATAGAAAACTGTGAACAAGAAACAAACAATCTGTGCTGGAAACTTTTTGGAGCAATATTTATAGGTTTAGATGAAATCTATAAATACAAAATTGCCATAGAGGCAGAAGAAGACGGTGACGGAAATATAAAATACTTAGAGAAAGAAGCTTCGTCAATTTTTATTGAGGGTTCTTACCCACTGACGACCGTATTGGTAACAAGGGACGGAGTTCGTTTGAAAGTAAAGTTTCAACTTAAACTCTCAACCCTTGATGCCTCTAAAGCCCTGAGCTTACCTGTGAGCTGGACTATTCCAGTCTTTACGGCAGTTTTAGGAAAGAGCCGGAGCTTTGTTGGGTCAAAAAACACGATAACATTAATCTCTAGCCAACACGAAGGTAGCCTGGAAGGAATTGACCTGGATGAAAAAGTGAATTCTGACTTGATTAAGGAAATACTTAGCTTAAATAAACCAGCATTTGGTAATATCTCTTTGGCAGATATGTGTGGTCAATACATAGACGCTGTCAATATTACTTATGTTGGTTTTGCTGATAAAGAAACAGAGAAGGACTTTTTAGCACCTTTTGTGGCTGAACGTAAAGCCACAGCAACTACCTTAATGGGTAATGCTGAAGCAGCGGTGTACGAAAAGAAACACTCGAGTCTTGGCAGTAATCCAGGAGCAACCGCTCAGGTAATTGCCGCTGAAAGACACAGCACCATGAGTGGTTTGACCACTCTAGTTAATGGTGGAAAGACGGTAATGGCAATACCCGTAGAAAACAAAAAGAAGGAGGGAGGGTAAAGATGATAGTGTTCACTTGGATTGTTGTGTCTCTAGCTATCATTATTTTTGTAACTGGAGTGGTGTCTGCCCTTGTGATCAAGAGTGACGCAACTCCAAACTGGAGAAAAATCAGGAAGGTGATGGTTTGGATTATTGGTTTGCTCATTTTCAGATTGTTAGTCTGGGGAATTGTAAATCACTACCCCAAACAAACTTCTGAAAAACCTACAGCAAACTCAATTCAGGTAGCAGTAAATAAGACCATTCAGTACGAATGGTATTGGAAGCTGCCACCTGGGGTGTCCAGGCGCGGAAGGAATGAAAAAGCAGCTAATGAGAGATTAGCTGAGATTATCCCCCAAAACGACAATTCTCTTCTCTATGCTGATGTGCCATATTTCGAGTATGGTAGTCCCCAGCGGGAAAGAATTCGTCTAGTCAAGACGGGAGACAACACCTGGGAAGGAACCTGGGAGCAAGACAACCCCGAGGATCGAGCTAGAGTGGTGGTGGATCGAGATGGAAGGGGTTATCACGGTACGATAACCTGGAAAGACACGGACGGCACTATCACGGTTGGCCGTTGCCACTTGATACCAACAAAGTAAGGTTTCCAAACCAATAGAAAGGTACAGGAAGTCGGGCATTCACAAACTTGTGGTGCCCGGCTTTTTATTACTAAAATTTTTTACTAAAAAACACCCAGTTTAAACTTTGGGTGTTTTTTAGTAATTATTTTAAAAATATTAATTTGAATTTATTGTTCCCAAAATCAAATTTAATATTCCATAAGCAGTAACCATTATAAATAATCCAATTGAGCCATAAAGCATATGCATACCACCCTTCTTCCTCTCTTCTGAGCTTTCAGCATTACGAACAAACTGAAACACACCCCAAATAAAATATATCACAGCAAGTCCAATCATAAGAGAAACAATTGGATTTACTATATTATCTAATATTTTTGTTATCAGTGTTTGAGCTACGGCTGGTATGTCTGCTGCATATACTTTTTCCATATATTTTATAAACTCTTTTGTTTGGTTTAATAAGGAAGAAGTCTACCTACATTACCAGCTCCAGTTGACCTAACCCCAAAGACACTCTGCAAAATAGCTACCAAGCCCCAGATAGATACTATAACGGCAATTGCTACAATTCCCCAAATCATCTGGCTTTTTGCCTTCTCCTTTCCTTCTTCATCATCAGACATGGTGTATCTAATAACATTCCAAATAAACCAAACAATAGCTAGGGCAATAAGTACAACCACTAATTGGTCTAAAAGATTTTTAGCACCTTGGATAAGTGAACTTAAATAAGTTTGTGAACTAGCATCCTGAGCAAATACCAAAAAAGGTAAAGCCCAAACTGATCCTGAAATAACTTTTACTATTTTTTTCATTTTTTTACTTGTCTCGCTGTAACCCTTTTAAGTAACAGCAAATAATTAATAAACTAATAAATTATAATTAAATACTAAGTGGAATCATATTACCCAAACCAGTTGGTGCCGGTCCAGCCCCAACACCAAATATTGACTGCAAAAGATAAACCAGGCCCCAAATAGACACAATGACTGCAATGGCAATAATACCATGTATCATTTGTTCTTTAGCCTTAGTCTTATCATCATCCTCGGAGGACATAGAATACTTGATGACATTCCAGATAAACCAGACCACGGCCAAACTAATCAGAAGAATAATTAAATTTCTGATAACAGTAAGCCCCCCAGTTATTAAACTAGTAATGTAACTCGTATTAGCTGCCGCCAAAACTAAAACTGGCAAACCAAGAGAAGCTACCGAGCCAATAATGATTAATATTTTTTTCACTATCTTAAATTTTTTAAACTTTTAAACTACGACCTTTGATTATTTTACTGCTATATTATAGCTTTTTCCTTTAAAACGAGCAAACAGCTGTTTCCTAATCTACAAACCCAACCAACTGTTATCTAGGAATAACTATTCTTATAGGCTGAACACTTGTATCAAGACCAAAAGTAGTTATCAAAATGTGCACCAAACCCCAAACAGAAACCATCACAAAAATACCTATGATTCCCCAAACCATGTATTTCTTACCATCCTCTTTCTTTTCACCCCCCTCAGAAAACATTAAAACAAGTACTCCGTAAATAAAAACAGCTACGGCCAAACCCACCATGAGAGGAATAATTGGCTTCAGTAAACCACTAATAAAAACATCATTAATTAACTGTTTAAAGGTGGTGGCGGCAGCTAACGCCGGCAAAGCCAAGGTGGAAAGGATAGTTAAGGAAATTAGATAAGTTATTTTTTTCATTTTTTTAAATAAATTAATAATTGATTATTTAAGACCGTTTACAGTATTTACAACAATAGTAGCTATAATACCAGCCCCCAAAAGGATAGCAGCACCAATTATGGTGGCAAAAAAAGTGTCTTTAGCTTTGGTCCTATCACTATCACTATCCCCCGCTGTGACAAACTTAAAGCCAGAATAAATTATAAAAAATACCACCACAATACCACCCAGAACCGCCACAATACTCATAATTTTCTGTATGACCGCTTCTACGCTAGTGTTACCTGCCCCTAAGGGATTTTGAATGGTTGGACCAGATGGACCGGCTTGTGCTAAAACAATGAAGGGAACAAAGAGAAAAATAGTAGCAATTAAATGTGGCAAATATTTTTTTACAAAATTCATTTTAGACATGCGTTTTTAAAATTTAATTTTTAATAAACTTAAGAAGTGAAGAATTACCTGGAGCAATATAGGTTAACAGTGTATAAACAATCAGCCAAGACACCAAAATTATAATAAAACCATAAAGAGTATTCAGTAAAATATCCTTAGCTTTTGTTTTGTTACCAGGATTTTCACCGGAGTTCATATAAAGGAAACCACCATAAATAGCAGAAATAGTAAAAATTGAAGTAGCAATACCAATAATCCAATTAATTATGTTATTAATTAATTTGATAAACATATCAAAATCACATTTAACCGTTACTCCATCACAAGGAACGAGTGGATTATCTGCGGCGCTTACAATAATGGGTAAGAAAATGATAGTAACAGCAATGAAAGTGAGGATACTGGCAATCTTTTTTTTATTTATTAAACCCATATATTTTGTACTTAATTTATTGAAATATTATTTACCACTTAATATTTTATCTATCCGATCAGAGGCATTACTGACGGCACTATCAAGACTCTCTCGTCCTGTTGTATATGATTCTATCATTTCTTGGAAAATTAAGCTTGTTTGAGCGCCGTTTGGATCAAACCAACCATTACTCATAATAGCAGAAGTGTTAAAAACAGTTTTAATGGCGTTTGGTTCAACTTGACTCAAAATATCCCTTCTAGCCGAAGGAATATTAAAAATATCTTTCCAATAAGGAAAAGCTTTGACATTAGTTAGAGAAGATAACACTGTAAAAGCACCGGCAGGATCTTTAGAATTCTTCAAAATTGCAAACCCGAGCATATTTCCTAAGGTGCTGTTAATTTTTGTATCGGGGAGTTGTGGTAAAAGCGCCACGCTAAAGTTTAGATTTGGATTCTTATTCTTTATCTGAATAAATTCAGAAGCAAAACCAAAATATAAAGCCAAATCACCATTAGTAAAAGCATCTATTGAATTTGGAAGAGATCTGTTCCAAGAATATTCTGGTTTACTGGAATTAGAAAAATTTGTGAAAAAAGTAAGAGCTGTAATAGCCGGATTACTCTTGGAGCCAAAATTATCCTTTAAAGTACTACTAAAAACTGATTCTGCACTGCGGTTAACGATAGGGTTTCCAACTAGTGATGAACTCTCTCCCGTTAGCTTATTTACTGATTGTATTATCATAGCGCTCAATATATCTTTAGCATTGGTGACATTTCTATATTCACCCAAAGCCACAGCACTTCTAGATAAATTTTGGGCCGCATCTTTTTTAACTATCTTTGGTACTAAGTTATAAACTTCTGTCCAGGTAGTGGGAATCTTGGTTATACTAGCATTATTAAAAATACTTCTGTTCCAATACATTACTAATGGGTCAACTGTAAAAGGTAGCGCTAATATTCCGGAGTTGGTCAGATAAAGCTCCCCTTCTTGAATAAAGGTCTGTTTGAACTGAAGTTCAGAGATAGTGGTGTAAGGAATAGGATAGATTTTATTACTAAAACGAACAATTAAATCTTCTGGCAGGATAATAGCATCTGGTCCCACACCAGAAGCAATGGCTTCTACTAAATCTTGGTCAAGTGTTTCCCTACTTTTAGCCTCATAACTAACATTATATTTTAAATCATTTTCACTAAAGTATCTGGAATAAAAAGAACTAAAGGAATCAGCTGGTAACGTTCCCCAAATGGCAATGCTGATGTTTGAAGTTTGTTGATTTTTTGATTTGTAAGTAGAAAACAAAATAGCGCCAATGATAATAAAGAAAACAAATGCTCCAATGACTATATATTGAAAGAGATTACTGTTTTTCATTCTATTTAAATAATTTTTCTAAAAATTAAACCATAATGATGCTCCCCAGCTGATATCTCTCTATCTAAAACAAAACCATGATCTTGGAAAAGGGCAGTCATTTGTATTTTAGTAATAACGTCTTTTTCCAAAGGACCAATACCACCAAAAGATCCATCCCAATCAACCACCAAGACTCTAGAATTTTTACGTAAAATTCTCTTAGCTTCTAAACACAAACCATCTTTATTTTCCACTTGAAAAAAAAGATTAGAAATAATAACAGCATCCATAGAATTCTCCCTTAATTTTGTTCCACCAAAATGCTCTAAATCACCCCAGACAATATCTACATTGTTCAGATGTGCTTGTTTGGATCCATTTTTAAGTTTCTCTAATAGATCTTTTTGTATATCTACCGCAAACACCTTACCGTTTGGTAACACGGCTTTAGCTGCGGCCATACTATAAAAACCGGAACCGGAACCAAAGTCCGCCACCTGCATACCAGGAGCTAAGGCAAATTGATTTATATTATTTTCTGGATCAGAAAACATCTTGCATACATTATAACATGATATAAAAATAAAAACACCATTTTTGCTCAATACAAATCAACATCTACAAAAGGATCTCTTATTTTAATAGTTTTAAAGACAAGTAATAGATGCTAGGAAGTCCCCTTCACGTAGTTTCATAATACGGACGCCTTGAGTCTGACGGCCGAGGGTTGGAATTTCTTTAGTTTCAACACGAATCACCTGGCTTTTTTTAGAAATGGCTCCAATCTCTTCATTCTCATCAGTCATCACTCTGGCGGCCATAATATCACCGGTTTTAGGAGTT
Organism: Minisyncoccia bacterium; assembly: GCA_044346845.1. Lineage (GTDB taxonomy): Bacteria > Patescibacteriota > Minisyncoccia > Phycocordibacterales > GWA1-40-21 > CAIJXO01. The sequence goes on from JBIIYK010000005.1 coordinate 21,536, forward strand.
ACTTTCATAGTTTTAATACCAGAACCACCTCTGTTTTGAACTTTATACTCTTTCAAAGCCGTCTTTTTACCATAACCGTTTGAACTAATCACAAAGAAGACAGGGTTCACCATGGTCTTTTTTACCACATCAGTACTAACCACAAAATCATTCTTGCCTAATTTGACCGCTCGTACTCCAGCCGCCCCCCGGCCCATCTCTCTGATATCACTTTCCTTAAACCGGATAGACTGACCTTTGGCCGTAGCTAAAATCATCTCGTCTGTAGGCGCTACAAACTGCACAGAGGTTAATTCATCACCATCATGTAAGGTGATAGAAATAAGACCGCTACGTCGTACATCATGAAAAGCTGTAGCATCTACTTTTTTCACCGTACCCTGCTTAGTCACCATCATCAAGGATAATTTGGAGTTCTTTAATTCTTTTGGCATAGCAAGAACAGACGTTACTTTTTCTTCAGGTGATATAGAGAGATAGTTCACCAAAGCCTTACCTTTTGTGGCTCGCTTCCCTTCTGGTAACTCATGCATCTTTATTTGATATGCCTTACCTTTATCACTAAAGAAAAGAATATCATTATGCGTAGTGGCCGTTAAAAAGTTCACAACAAAATCCTCATCCTTAGTGTCTAAATCTATCACACCCACCCCACCACGTTTTTGTTTTTTATAATCATCAGGATTGGTTCTCTTAATATATCCACCCGTAGTGAGCACAAGAACGTTTTCCTCATCAGGAATTAAATCTTCATCTGACATAGAACCCACCCCTTGTTTTACGATTTTAGTCCTTCTATCATCAGAATATTTCAAAGCTGTTTCCTGGAGTTCGCTCTTTACAATACCTAGAATCCTCTTGGCACTAGCAAGAATTTCTTTCAGCTCTTTAATCAAAGCTTGAACCTCTTTCAACTCATCTTCTATTTTTTGTCTTTCAAGTCCGGTCAAACGCCCAATTTTCATATCCACTATTGTCTGAGCCTGTATTTCTGAGAACTTAAAAACTTTCATCAAATTATGTTTGGCGTCTTCTATGTCCTTGGATTTTTTGATTAGCTTAATTATTTCATCTATATGGTCTAAGGCCTTCTTCAAACCAAATAAAATATGCTCACGCGCTTCGGCTTTCTTTAAATCAAATTCGGTTCTTCTCTTTACCACTATTTTTCGATGATCAATAAATTCATCCAAAAAAGATTTCAATGATAAAGTCTGAGGAACACCAGCGACCAGAGCCACCATGTTGTAGTGAAAAGCCTCCTCAAGCTGAGTGTGTTTATAAATAAAATTCAAAACTTTTTGCGGTTGAGCTCCAGACTTCAAATCAATCACAATTCTGAGATCCTTAGCGCTTTCATCACGTAGGCCCTTAATTCCTTCTATTTTTTTCTCTCTAACTAAATCAGCAATAGCAATAATAAGATCGGCTTTATTAACGCGATAAGGAATAGAGGTGATGATAATTTGATAGGTACCTTTTTTGTCTTCTACAATTTCTGCCACACCACGAACTACCACCCCGCCACGACCAGTGGCATAAGCGTGATTAATATCTGTTTGGTTATATGCCATTCCACCCGTTGGAAAATCTGGCCCTTTGATAAATTGTAATAAATCTTCAGTGGTATCATCTGGATTATCAATCAAATGTACAGTAGCGTCCACCACCTCCTTAAGATTGTGTGGTGGGATGTTTGTAGCCATACCCACAGCAATACCAAGAGTTCCATTTAAAAGTAAGTTTGGCAAAGCAGCTGGTAAAACAGCGGGTTCCTTTCTAGTATTATCATAGTTTGGACGCCACTCAACAGTTTCTTTTTCTAAATCTTTAAGAAGTTCGCCAGAAATCTTTGACATCTTGGCTTCGGTATACCTCATGGCCGCCGCAGAGTCACCGTCTATATTTCCAAAGTTTCCCTGACCAATAATCAAAGGATAGCGATGTGAAAAGTCCTGAGCCATTTTTACCATAGCTTCATATACGGAGGCATCACCGTGCGGATGAAAGTTACCAAGCACCTCTCCTACCACAGCAGCTGATTTTCTAGTTTTTGCTCCAGAGGTTAAACCCATCTCGTGCATGGCATACAAAATACGACGATGTACAGGTTTTAAACCATCACGAACATCAGGCAGAGCTCGGTCAGTAATAACCGTCATGGCATAGTCAATAAAAGACTCCTTCATCTCAGTTGTAATATTTCGAATTTGTATTCCTCGCTCAGAGACTATTTCTTTTTTCATTTCTTCTTTTGCCATATCTTTAAATTAATTTTTTATTTCGCTATCTAAATCTTCTGAGATAACTTCTATTGGTACTGTGGTACTACTGGTACTAGCTAGACTATCAACCTTTTCATCAAAATTGGAAAAAACTTTAGAAAATTCATCTTTTATCACCTGAAAAGGGCTAACGGAAGAAAGTTTATTTTGTTCAGCTCTGACAACCTTACTGCCTGTTGAGATATCCGTAAAAGAAAACCAAACAACAACTATTATTAAAGTGAGTGTCACTGCCGTAATTAACGAAAAAATTTTCTTTTCATTATCTGGCCTTTGTTTAATATTTTCTAAAATACTCATAAAATAATTTATTTCCTAATTTGTCTGACTAAGCAAAACCACTTCACCCTCTTTGTTTTCTAAATCTTTTTTCTTAAGAGTCAGCTTATCGATTGGTTTTACACCCTCCTCACCAGTCTCTTTTAAAAACTTTTTGAGAGACCCGGATGCACCCACTTCATCATAATGCATGGGAATTATAATTTTTGGCTCTAAAGTTACAGCTAACTTGTTTGCCCTAGCAGCGTCCAAAACACCATCACCACCAACTGGTAAAAATAATATATCCACGTCCTCAATCGCTTCTAGGAATTCTGGACTGAGCTTGTCATCATCTAATGCCCCCAAAAAACAAAGAGTCATTCCCTCAAGAACTACAATGTAAATGGTATTAATTCTCTCCTTACCACCGTAATTGGTCTTAGATTGAAAACCTTTTATAAAAACCCCCTTTGTTTCGTATTCTCCAGGACCAGAAATAACCAACGGATCCTTGCCGTTGTAAGAAAGGTTCTCCACCCCACTGAAATCGGGATGGTTTGCTGAGACCAAAGCTACGTCTGCAAAAAAACGAGTAGGCTTAAACTTTGACTCTTTAGAGATAGGATTAAAAGCGAGGATAGTATCCCCGAACTGAACTTTAAAAAATTCCACCCCTTGATAAGTGATGATCATAACTCCAATATTATAGCAAAATAGAAAGCAAAAAACAAACGGAAAGTGGGCTTGTTTTTCTTTCTTATTTAGTGTATATTACTTGAGTTATTAGTTGACAAGAAGTAACACCATTTGGAGACAGTTTTAATCCAATGGACCTTTTTGGCGAAGTTCGCGCCAAATATGCGCGATTTTTTTATAAAAAATATGGCAAAGAAATCAAAAATAGTAATAGAAGACGAAACAACAGCTGAGGAAAAAGCCTTAAAGCTCAAGAAGGATGGCTTGATGACCAAGATTGTTGACAAGAGCGTTACCCCACCAAGTATTGGTGATGTTGTAGAAGGAGATGTTATAGCTGTTGAAAAATCATGTGTTTATATAAATCTTCATCCTTATGGTACAGGTATCATTTTTGGTAAAGAGTTTATAAACGCCAGAGATGTTATCAAGAAAATAAACATTGGTGACAAGGTGGCTGCTAAAGTTATTGATACCGGAAACAAGGAGGGTTATATTGAATTATCACTCAAGGAGGCTAGACAAGCTCTTATTTGGGATGAGGCTGAAGCTGCAATTAAGAACAAAACTGTTTTGGAATTACCAGTTGAAGAAGCCAACAAGGGTGGTCTTATCATAAATTGGCAAGGAATTAAAGGTTTTCTTCCCGCTTCCCAATTAAGAACTGAACACTATCCTAGAATAAATGATGGTGATAAGGATAAAATTCTAGACGAATTAAAAAAATTAGTTGGTCAGAAAATATCTGTCGCTATCATTACCGCTCTACCAAAAGAAGGTAAGTTGATTTTCTCTGAGAAAAATATTGAAAAGAAAGGAAAATCAAAGGCAGTAGATAAATACAAAGTAGGTGATGTTTGTGCTGGTGAAATTACCGGCATAGTAGACTTTGGTATCTTTGTAAAAATTGAAGATGGATTGGAAGGTCTTGTTCACATCTCTGAAGTAGATTGGACTCTTGTAGAAAACCCTAGAGCTTTCTACAAAGTGGGAGAAAAAGTCCAAGTAAAAGTGATTGAAGTTAAAGACGGTAA